>JBILJE010000275.1:0-4241 GCA_044377395.1 Rariglobus sp.
GTCATGGCTGATGCCACCGGCGGCTTCTATACCGGTGTGAGCAACGACGATGACATCGTTGGCCAAATCATTCTCGCTAAAGCCAAAATCGCCTTCGAATCCCTTCACGACGCCTCCTTCAAGTTCACCGGGGCCCGCGTCTTCGATACCACCGGCGACCTGCCCCATAAAATTTATCGCGGCCAGCAACTCGTGATTTTTGGCCGTTACGAGGGCGAAGGCCGGGCTACGGTATCGCTCAACGCCAAACTCACCGGCGAGGACAAAACCTACACCACGACCTTTGATTTCCCGGCCGTGGACACCGACAATCCCGAGATCGAGCGCCTCTGGGCCCTGTCCCAGATCGAGCAGATCGAAACCAAACAGGACATCGGCCTGACTCCCGTCAGCGAGGCCACGGATGCGATCACCCAGCTCGGCGTGAATTACCAGCTGGTGACCGACCACACCGCCATGCTCGTGCTCGACGACGCGACCTTCGCGAAACGCGGCATCGAACGCCGCAACCAGGCGCGCACCACCACCGAAATCACGGCTCAATCCGCTCGCGCCGTTCAACCGGTTAAAAACTACCAGGTCGATGCGCAGAAACCCACCTACAATGCCCCTGCGCCCCACGTGAATCACTACAGCGGTGGTGGCGGTGGTGGTGCTTTCGACGGCGGCGATCTACTGAGCCTGACCGTTATCGTCGTGTTGATAGGCGCTGCGCGGTACAGCCGCCGCTTCACTGCCGGATCTTAAGTCTCCGAGAGCAACGCCCCCATGCGCCGCGTTCCCTGGATCACGCTCGCCCTTGCTGGACTCGCATGCCTGGTGCATGCGAGCCCCGCTTTGGCACCAGCACTGGAATTTAACCGCGTGTCGATTAACACGCGCGGTGAACTCTGGCGGCTCTTTACCGGACACTGTGTGCATTTCGGGGCGGATCACCTCACGTGGGACGTTGCCGCGCTGCTTGTGCTGGGCTGGATGAGCGAACGCGACCAACGCCAGACGTTCTGCCTCACCCTCGCCGCCGCCGCGTTCGCCATCAGTGCTGGGGTCTGGGCATGGCAACCGCAGTTGGCAACCTACCGAGGGCTTTCAGGATTGGACTCCACACTATTTGGGTTGGTTTGCGCGCGAGTCATCGCCGAAGGCAAGCGGGCACACCACGGGTTTTCTATCGCCGTGGGCGGACTGGCGCTGGCTGGATTCCTCCTCAAATGCGGAGCCGAGCTCATTACAGGGATGACGGTCTTCGCCGACAACTCAGCGGCCGATTACGTGCCCGTCCCGCTGGCTCACCTGATCGGATTGTCTGTGGGCCTAGCATGCGCCGCAGTCGAACGACTCGACCGATCCAGCCCACACGGAGGTGGGCCCTCCCTCGGGCGCTCGCCCGATCCCGCGTTTGCCGATCCCGTGCCCTCCGCCCGATCCCCCGGAGGGACGACCTCCGTGTCGTCCGTGTCCGATCCAGACCACACGGAGGTGGGCTCTCCCTCGGAAAATAAAAAAGGCCGCGCTGTGCAGCGCGGCCTTTTCGCTTAGCGGATCGAGGAGATCTCGTTCCGATCTTAAGGTTTAGCTCAGGGTGACGCCCTTGACCTTGGCGGCGCGCAGGAGCGCGTCGGCCATGTCGGAGGGGGTCTCGGCAACCTCGATACCGCACTCTTTAAACACGGCGATCTTGGCCGCAGCGGTGTCTTCAACACCACCGACGATGGCTCCGGCGTGGCCCATACGACGTCCAGCAGGGGCGGTCGCACCGGCGATGAAACCAGCAACCGGCTTTTTGCAGTTGGCTTTGATCCAACGAGCAGCCTCGACCTCGGCGTTACCGCCGATTTCGCCGATCAGGATGATGGCGTGAGTGTCTGGGTCTGCGTTGAACAGCTTGATGATGTCGAGGTGGCTGGTGCCGTTGACCGGGTCGCCGCCGATGCCCACCGCAGTGGATTGGCCGATGCCCTTGGAGGTGAGCTGGAACACCGCCTCGTAGGTGAGCGTGCCGGAGCGGGAAACCACGCCGACGTGGCCCTTCTTGTGGATGTAACCGGGGGCAATGCCGATGCGGCAACCGCCCGTGGAATCCGGACCGGTGCCGGGCGTCACGACGCCAGGGCAGTTCGGGCCGACCAGGCGGGTCTTGCTGCCGGTGATGGCGCGCTTCACGCGGATCATGTCCTTGATCGGAATGCCCTCGGTGATGGCGACCACGAGGTCGAGGCCGGCGTCAACGCCTTCCAAGATGGCGTCGCCAGCGAAAGGCGGCGGCACGTAGACGACGGCGACCGTGGCGCCCGTGGCGGCGACGGCATCGGCCACAGAGTTAAAAATCGGCACTTTGTGGGTGCCTTGTTCAAAGAACAGGCCGCCCTTGCCGGGGGTGACGCCGGCGACGATCTGGGTGCCGTAGTCGAGGGAGAGCTTGGCGTGGCGGCCACCGAAGTCGCCGGTGATGCCTTGCACGAGAATCTTGGTCGAGGGAGTGATGAGAATAGACATGGGAGTCAGTGCAGAGGGTTAGGCGACGAGTTTGACGATCTTCTGGGCGGCGTCGGCCATGGTGTCACCGGAAACCAATGACAAACCGGAGGCGGCGAGGGTGGCCTTGCCGGTGGCGACGTTGTTGCCTTCGAGGCGAACAACCAAGGGCAGCTTGAGGCCGACTTCCTTCACGGCTTCGACGATGCCCGTGGCGATCACGTTGCAGTCCATGATGCCGCCGAAAATGTTAACGAAGATACCCTTCACGTTCGCATCACCGAGGATGATTTTGAACGCGGCGATCACCTGGTCCTTGCTGGCGCCACCACCGACGTCGAGGAAGTTGGCCGGGTTGCCACCGTAGTGCTTGATGATGTCCATGGTGCTCATGGCCAGGCCGGCACCGTTGACCAAGCAGGCGATGTTACCATCGAGGGCAATGTAGGAGAGGCCGAACTTGGAAGCCTCGATCTCCTTGTGGTCTTCCTCGGCGAGGTCGCGCAGGGCGACGATCTCGGGGTGGCGATAGAGGGCGTTGGAGTCGAAGGAGACCTTGGCGTCGAGCGCCAGCACCTTGTCGTCGGGAGTGGTGATGAGCGGGTTAACTTCCACCATGGCGGCGTCGGTTTCCCAGAAGAAGGTGTAGAGCCCGCGGATGAGCTTGGCGGCGTTCTTGGCTTCGGCGGCGTTGAAGCCCAGCTTGAAGACCAACTCGCGCACTTGGAAATCTGCCAGGCCGTAGGCGGGATCTACGAAAATCTTGAACAGCTTTTCCGGGGTTTCGTGGGCGACGGTCTCGATGTCGACGCCGCCCTCGGTGGAGGCGACGATCACTGGCTTGGAGGTGGCGCGGTCGAGCAGGATGGCCAGGTAGTATTCCTTTTTGATGTCGCAGGCCTGGGTGAAGTAGATCGTCTGCACCTTGCGGCCGGCCGGGCCGGTCTGGATGGTGACCAGCGTGTTGTTGAACATCTTGTTGGCGTAATCGAGCGCGTCGGCCTTGGTCTTGGCGAATTTGACGCCGCCCTTGTAGCCGTCGGTGAAGGTGCCCTTGCCACGCCCGCCTGCGTGTATTTGCGATTTGACGACTACGGGAGCGTCAGGGAGTTGCGCGAGCGCAGACTCAAATTCAGCGGCGGATTTGGCGGCAACGCCCTTGGGTACGGGCACTCCGAACTTCTCAAAGAGCGCCTTGGCCTGATATTCGTGGATGTTCATGGGAGTATAAGCTTTGCCACAGCCAAGCGGGCGAACGCACTAAAAAACCACGGCGGAGTGAATCTTGTAAGCGGATGTAAGTACCAGCGTGTGGCGTATTGCGTTTGTCTAATGCCTCGCCACGCTCCTGCCCCATGCAATCGCATGAGCTTTTAAAGGAGGTTTTGAAGCAAACCAGCGCCAAGCAGATCTCGGCCGATCTGGGGCTTTCATTGTCGTTGGTTTATAAGTGGGCCGAAGTGCCCGCGCAGGACGCCGGCAGTGGCGCGAGCAACCCGCTCGACCGCATCGACCAGTTGCTCAAAAGCACGGGCGACAAACGCATCGCCCAGTGGGTGTGCGAGCGGGCGGGCGGCTTTTTTATCGCCAATTCCGTGCCTGGCCAGCAGCCGGTTTCGTTGATCCCGGTCACCAACGAGATCGTGCGCGAGTTCGCCGATCTGCTTACGGTGATCGCCGTCGCCTCCGCCGACAGCAAGGTCACGCAGGCCGAGGCCAAGCAGATCCGCCGCCGCTGGGAGGAGCTTAAGACGGTGGCCGAGGGC
>JBILJE010000243.1:0-4909 GCA_044377395.1 Rariglobus sp.
CTGCGATGAGCAATCCAGCGGCCACGGCCAGTCCGCCGAGCCGCCGATCGCGCAGGCCGGCGACGAGGGTCGCCGCGCCCAGGCCGGCAAGCAGCGCCAGCGGTAAAAGCGGGGCGAGCACCAGCCATGGAGTTTTGTAAGGAAGGATGGAAAAGAACGACGCGAGCAGGACGAAACCCAAGGCCAGCGTGCGGGGCAGCTGTTGGGCGCGGTGGCGCCACAGACCGAACCCACCGAAGCCGAGTAGCAGCCAAGTGCTCCACGGCCAGCCAACGGGCACCGGGGCCAAGAACCAGCTTGCGTAGGTGAACCACGGATAGGCGTGCTCCGTGCCGTGGCTGCGGCCGACTTGTTGACCGATGGCGCGGAACAGGTCGAAGGCGCGCTCCGGGTGCCGACCGAATTCGCTGTAAAAAAACAGCACGACGGCGAGGGCGACCGCACCTCCCACGCTGAGCGCAGCGGCAACCCGCCGCCAGGGCGGTCGGGCGGTCACCAGAATCGTCAAGCCCAGCAGGCCCATGAGCGGGGCACCGGTTTCCTTGGTGGCCAGAATTAGGCCGGCGCACAGTCCGCCGAGCACGGCGGGGCGGATACCGGCGTGGGTGGAGCAACGCCAAGTGGCGGCGAACCAGCCGAGCAGCAGCAGAATGACGAAGGACTCGTGGATAAACGTGCCGCTGTAGTAAACAAACGGCGCGGACAAACTGAGAAAGAACGCAGCACCCAGGGCAGGCGCTAAACCGAAAAGTGGGAGGAACCAGGCACAGGCGGCGGCGGCGAGGGCGGCCCCTGCCACGGCCGGAAAAATCCGCAGCATCCAGATGTCCCACTCGGCCGGGTGAGTCGGTCCGGTGACGCGCAGGACGGCGGCGGTGAGGTGGTAGAGTGTGGGGCCGTGGTGATCGTGTGGCAGGTAACGGTAGCCCTCGCCGGCGAGCAGCCCGGCGAGTTGGTGCGCGTTACCCGCCTCGTCGGGATGGACCGGCCGCGACTCTAGGCCGGGCAGGCGAACCAACAGGGCAATCCCGAACACCAGTAACGGCAGGAGCCAACGGGCGCTGGGACGGCGGACAATCACTTGGTCGGCGTGCCCCAGACTTCGACCTCGATGTAGTGGTTGGCCGGGTTGGCCGAGTTGCCGTGGCTGTAGAGGCGGACGTAGCGGCCCTTGGTGGCTTTGGCGTCGATCAGGCGGCCTTCGTGGGTTTCGATGTAGGTCGGATCCTTGCCGGCGCCGCGACCGCAGAGGTTTTTGGCGTCGTTATTGTAAACCGTAGTGACGCCGGAAATGAAATCGGGGTCGTCGGAAATCTGCACGACCACGCCGAGGTAAACGCGTTGTTGGGAGTGGAAATGCCAGAGGTAGAGGGCGTTGATCTCGGCGGGGGCGCCCAGGTCGATCTGCACCCACTGCGTGCCGTTGGCCAGTTCGACGAAGCAGCCCTCGGAGGCGTCCTTGTCGCCGTCGGTAACGAGTTCCGGATCGCCGAGGAGTGGCGATGAGTCACTGCTGGTTACGGGGCGTTTGAGCGCGAGGTTTTTCGCCGTGGCGGGCACGAGGAACGCGGGCGGTTTGCCGGTGCGCGGGGCTTCCAGGTTGTCCACTTTGATAGGCACGGGCGTGCCGACGATCAGGGGTTTGGGCAATTCGGTGACGAGCGGCACGAGATCGGCGGCGTGGGAGGCTCCCGCAAGGGCGAGGGCGGCGAGCAAGACGTGAAGGGGGCGGTTCATGGGGAAGATTAGACGGTCGGTTCTTCGATGGTGATGAGTTGGCGTTTCTCGACGGCCTGAATGGCCATGTGGATCGGGTATTCGCTGCGGAAAGCCTCGTCGGCGGGGCAGGTGAGCTTCGCTTTGCCACGGATCGCTTGGAAGAAGTTTTCCAAGTGATATTGGTGAATGGCTTTGTTGAGGGTGACGGGCAGCGCGTAGGTGGCGAGAGCGGCGGTTTCGCGGGCATCGACTTTCGCATCGGCGGCGGGCGCTGCGGCGGCCGGGGCGGCGTCGGCGCGCAGGTAGTTTTTGCGCACCCACTGCTCCCAGGAGGGCGCGGCGGCTTCGCGGTAGATCTTGGTCTGGGTTGGGTTTTCGGAGATGCGCACGGTGCCCTCGGCGCCCATGAATTGTTCCCAATAACCCCCGCCGGAGCTGGTGGTCGTCTGGACCTGGTAGAAGGCACGGGCGACGCCGCCCTCGGGCTGCGGGAATTCGTAAATCACCATCGCGTTGTCGAACCAGTCGTGGCCGGTGTAAAAATCGACGCCGCCGCTGGCGATGACAGTCGAGGGCAGGCGTCCGAAGAACCAGCTGAAGATGTCGATTTGATGCGCGCCGAGATCGGAGAGCGGGCCGCCGCCGAATTTTTTATACCAGCGCCAGTTTCGGAACGTGGCCATGTCGGGATAGCCGTAGTGGGCGAGCTTCTCGGCGGAGATGTCGGACTTCTTGGGCCAGCCGAGGTCTTTGGTGACGGCGCGGTTCCACTGGGCTTGGGCGCCGGTGATGCGGCCGGGGAGCTTGGCTTCACCGATCAGGCGGTCGCGGGTGAAAATGTAGCGGGGGTTGCTACGACGTTGGTGGCCGATCTGGAGCAGGCGGCCAGTTTCCTTCATGGTCTGCACCATGGAGCGCGCGCCCTCCAGCGTGTTGGACATCATTTTCTCGCAGTAAACGTGGAGGCCGGCCTTGAGGCACGCGTTGGTGTGCGGAGCATGGAAGACGTCGGGCGTGGCGATGATGGCGGCGTCGAGGCCCTTTTCCTTGGCGAGCATTTCGTCGAGGTCGCTGTAGCCGGTCACGTCGACGCCAACCGACTTGAAGGAGCGTTCGCCGTAAGTGCGGGCGTAGTCCCACATGTCACACAGGGCGACCAGCTTGATGTCGCCAATTTTGAGCAGGCTCTCGGCGAGCACGCGGCCCTGCGCGCCGTAGCCGACGAGGGCAACGCGCAGGGGTTTTTCTGATGGGTTTACGGTTTGGGCGAAAAGTCGGGGCGTGTTGGCGAGAGCGAGGGCTCCAGCGGAAAGACCGAGGAAACTCCGGCGGGTGAAGCCGGTGGCGGAGTCAGGGGTGGTGGAGGGGTTCATGGGGAGTTAGGCGCGGGTAACGGCGAAGCGGTTATGGTCAACGAGAGTGAGGGCGAAGGCGACAAGGCCGATGTGTATCGCCAACCAGGACACGCCGGCGTCCTGGCCGATGAGAATCAGGCCGAGGGTCAGGGCGGTGTAGAGCGCGCCCATCGCGAACAAGGTGAGCCGATTCGCGATGCCGAAAAGCAGAAAGAGGCCAAGGATGAGAAGGGTGGGTCCAAGGAGGGCGTAGAACGGCGTGCAGAGGAAGCCGGGCAGCAGGGGTTCGGCGGCGAACTTGGTCTGCAAGGTGTCGGGCAAGGCGTGGTAATATTTCAGGCCATAGATCTTTTTCTCAACGTCCATCATGGCACCGCTCATGTCGGGCTGGCCGGCGGCATCGAGCAGGGGTTCCTGCACGGTGATTTTGGCGGAGTATTTTTCCAGGCCGGTGATCAAGGCGCGTGAGCCGAGCCAGAGGCGGAGGGAAAGAAAGGCGAGGGCATGGCCGCTTAGGCTTTTGGCGGCAGCCGTGGTGGTCGAGGAGGCGGGGGAAGCGATATTGGACATAGGGAGAAAGAGGAGCGGCTCAGTCGGCGATCGGCACGAGCCAGATATTGCGGAAGCGGAGGACATCACCGTGGTTTTGCAGGGCGAGGGCAAGACGGTCGGGGTGGGCGACGAAGGGCGGGCGTTTCTTGTTACCGGTGGGGCCGGTGAGTTCGGCGTTGTTCTGCACCTTCACGCCGTTGACCTCAACGCTTATACGGGCGGGCCTGACGAGTTTGCCCTTGGAGTCGAATACGGGGCGGTGGAAGGTGATGTCGTAGTGTTGCCACTGCCCCGCCGGTCTCAGGGCGTTGGCGAGGGGAGGAAACTGGCCATAGAGCGCGCCGGCCAGACCGTCGGCGTAGGTGTCGGTGCTGTCGAAGGAGTCAAGAATCTGGACCTCGTAGCGGCCCATGAAGAATACGCCGCTATTGGAGCGTTTTTGGCCGCGAACTTCAGCCGGAAGCTGCGGTGACCACCATTCGAGATGAAGTCGGCAGGAGCCAAAAGCTTCCTTGGTGACGAGCATGCCTTTGGTGCTCGGCGCGATTTGGAAGTAGTCGGAAGTTACGGTCCAGCCCGGGTTCTTCCAACCGTCGAGTCCACTGCCGTCGAACAAGCGGATGGCATCCACCGGGGCAACCGCGCGCGCTTGCAGCGCCTCCTCAGGAAGCGGCTCGACGCGCGGGGGCTTGGGGCGGTTTGGATCGTGAGGCGCCCACGACAGGTCTGCTCGCGAGACGGGCTCGTCCGGGGTGGTCGCGAACCCGGTAGCGGTCACGAGCAGCCAGGCCAGCAGCAGTGGGGAGCTTTGCGACATGGGAACGAGGCTCACTTGGCGGCAGCGGTGGCCGGCTTTGCCGCAGGTGCTGCAGGAGCGGCGGCGGGCGCGAACTCTTCGATGAACTTGCTCGCGCTCTTGTCCTTGATCTGGCCCACCGCCGCGAGGATGGCGTCCTTTTCATCCTGGCGGAAGGTCAGCGGCCAGAGTTTGCGGAAGTGGGTGATGCGGGCGGAGGAGTTGAGGCCTTCGAGCGTGGGAACGGTTTCAATGGCACCGCGCAACGCGAGGATGCGTTCGTCCTCGGGGGATGAACCGGCGGCCACTTTCACGAGCAATTCCAGGGATTCCTGACCGCGAGCGGCGGAGAGCGCCCGAAGGACGGCCTTGCGCGACTCGGCTTCCGGGGAGGCCAGCATTTTGTCGAGCGCGGCGGTGGCCTCCGGAGCCCGAACCAAGGTGAGTGCACCGATGAGCACGGGGCGCTCGGTGGCGTCGGCGGAAT
>JBILJE010000244.1:0-4896 GCA_044377395.1 Rariglobus sp.
CCCGTGGTGGTGCCGCCGACATGATTGTAGAGGGTGAAAAGACCGCCAAAGCCGACAAAATCGCCGGTGGTCGAGTGAGCGAAGCCGATGTCTACGCCGCGCATGTTGCGGTTCTCGCCGTAAACCTGAATGCGGACGCCGGTAACGTCGTCGGTGGCCGGAACGAGTTGGAGCGAAGGGGCCCACAGCGAGGCTTGGAAAACGGCAGGCTCGGCGGTGTCCATTTGTGTGTGGTCCATTTTAGCGTGGTCCATTTGGGCGTGGGCCGAGATGGCAAGGCTGCTGGCTACGGTTAAGACGGATAGTTTTTTAAGGGATTTCATTAGGGGTTATAGTCTGACGCGCTCGGGTTATGCGGGCGCGCGATGAGTTAGCTGAAGGCTTTTCGGGTCTATCGCACCGACACGCGAACGAGCCGGCGGTTCGCCCGTTAGCAAAAATCATCTGCCTCTGTAGAATCCCTAGCCCTGAGCCTCACCCCGTTCATTTACGTGCACCGGCCGACCGTTTCGGTTGGCGACGTTCACCAACGAAACGGGGAAATCCAAACAACCCGAGCAGGCCGTAACCTTCGAGTTGTCGGATCAAAATACGGTGCTTTAGCCCGCAGGTTTGAATGAATTGCCATCGCAATCACCGATGCGGGCTAAAGCACCGCTACTTTTCATCCGACACTTTAAATGTTACAGCCTATTAGGGCCGATCAGGACGTAGTGCTTCAGCCCGCGTGCGAAGATCGAGTTTAGCGCTTCCCAAACGCCGGGCTGAAGCACCGGCCTACGCCGTTCACTTTTTAACCGGAACGTGGGCGGCCTGACGCAGGACCTCGCTCTTGGAAATCTTCAGGCCGTGGGCCAATTTGTTGACCCGCACCGCTTCCGCTGGCGTTAGCACGGTTACGCGCTCGGTGCCGTCACGATCAACCCACTCGACGTGGTGGGGCTTTTGACGGGAGGTTTTGACCAGGTCGGTTAGGAACGTGAGTTCGTCTTCAGGCAGAGTGAGCATGTGCCGGAATTGACCGGCTGTTTTCCCCAAGGTCAACGCCGCTCGGCTTGATGCAGGGGCAAGGTGGGGTTAAAAAAGCCGATGGCTCGTGCGCTCTTCATTTGTGAGGGCGCCTTGGTGGGTATTGCCGGGCTGCAACGCGGGGCGCCTAGTGTTGCAACTCGACGGCCAGGCCGACGGGAAGGCGGCTGATTGAAACGTGGAAACGCGCTCGCACGAGTGTGTACACCGGTGGTGGTCGCGCCCATGCCACCGCCCTCGACTTATCGGTGTGTGTGGACTACGTCATAGCGCCAAATCAAGCGGCAGATCTGCGATATCGCGAAGGCGGCGGCCCGCGATCATGACGTTGAGTTCATCGGCATCGCCTTCTTTTTGGCAGATGGCCAGAAGCTCGGGTAAGGCGATGTGATAAATGCAGTCGAGGTCGCCGGTGCCGTAGGCAATCGAGCCGAGGCGACTCGGTAAAGGCTCGGCGGTGACTACGACGGCATGCGGCACGGAGCCCTTGCGGTTACGGATCAGGTTCAGCGCCTCAGTGCGCGCGTTCTGGCTGCGGTCGCTGCGGATCGTCCATTTACATGAGACGCTCGCGTGTAAAATAAGTTTGGTGTTATTGGCCTTTCGCAGCGGGGAATGCAGCGGGGCGTAGTTATCAACGATTTTGCGATCAGCCAAGTTGAGGACTGCATCCGATTCGGGTGCACGGGCTATCACGATGTCGGGCTTAATGAGGTAATCGCCACCCAGGGACGCTTTCAAATCTGGCTGAGCCTTAACGACATCCAGTAAATGGGCGAGATGCTGATATTGCTCAAACTGACTAATGGCTCCGGGCGTACGTAAAACTTGCCATTGCCCAGGGCGAATGTGCGTTAAGTTCAAAAATGTAGCGTGAAGGAATGCAGCTACGGTGTTTTCGAATTCGTCTCCCGCAGTTTGGCCCGCTTTTTTCTCTGGGACATCGCGCGCCCCACCTAAAGCCTCAACGATTGCCTGCGCATAGATCACGCTGCGCCGATTATCTTTATCGGCGTTGGCTGGAATGCCCCGAGACACTGTCAGTGGTCCTTCGAGTAAGGCCTTGTGGAAAGTATTACGTGAAACCGAGAGAAGTCCTTTGGCCGAGTTTTTAGTCATGGATGGTTTTGTTTTTCACTGATTTGGCGCGAACTTTCGTTTTCTTTTGGGCCTCCATTAATGTTCGTTGGGCATAAGCAGGCTGGCGGTAGGCAATTGAGCTTGAAGCGGAAAACGCCTCAAGGATTCGCGTCCCCACAAATTGGGCTACTGCTGGTGGAAGTGCATTGCCAACTTGACGATAGGCGGCGGTTTTGCGTCCAAAGAAATTCCAACTATCAGGGAATCCTTGAATACGTGCAGCCATCCGCACCGTAAGTCGTGGGTTTCCATCGACTGGGAAGTCTTGCGCGGGAGCCAAATCGGCAATGCCCATTCCATCCACGGAGAGTTCACGCCATTGCTGTTTGGCTCGGGTTGGGCCTAGGTCGGGTCCACCGTGCTTTTTTGATCCGCCCACCAGAGTGGGGGCAATGCCGGCGGCACGCTTCACCCATTGGGCCGCACCTTCCCAGTGATTGCTGGCCATAAGATCACCGAGCGTTTGGCCGACGCTCGCTGGTTGGATCGGCGTGAAATCCAATGAAAAGTGGCGGAAGTCATCTTCTCGTAGCGCAACGAGGATGAATCGCGGGCGCAGTTGCGGGACGCCTAAATCCCGCGCTTGAATCACCCGAAACGAGGGGATGTATCCGAGATCGGTAAGTTGCTGAAACAAGTCGCGCCGGTAGTCGGAAAATTTATCCGAGGCAAACCCCTGCACATTTTCAAGCATCACTGCGCGCGGTTTGATTTCGCGAACCAATCGTAGTGCCTCGGGGAAAAGGTCGCGTTCGTCGTTGGGCCCAAGCTGTCGTCCGGCAACCGAAAATGGGGGGCATGGAACGCCGCCAGCCAGTAAGTCTACGCCTTTAAAGTTGTTTCCATTGATTTGTTTAACGTCTATTTCGTGTACGCTCCACTCCGGGTGATTAAGGCGCAACGTTGCGCAAGCGTGGGGGTCGATTTCGACGGCACCGATGTTGGCAAAACCAGCTGAATGTAGGCCGAGGGCTTGGCCTCCGGCTCCTGCGCAAATTTCAAATACAGTCGCTTTATTCACGCCCCACCAACGCCGGATTTATCAAGTTGAGTCAATGTCCGCATCACGTGGTTTCTATGCCTTCTGAAAATAGGCTAAGGCCGTTACAACGACTGTACGAAATCTGCAAACGGTGAAAATATGAAATCCATACTAGAATCCATTGAGTTGCCCCTGCTGTGCCATGTTTTGTGCCCCCATTTTCAGAGCTTGGGATCTCGCTGCTAAGCTCGCCGAGTCTATAAAAGCGCAGACTTCCGCGTTAAATTGCGTGGATCGCGCTCTTGTTCAGGGCCATCGCCGCTTCCTTGACCGCTTCCGACATCGTCGGGTGCGCGTGAATCGTGTGGGCCAAATCTTCAGCGCTGCCGTGACCGGTGATGGGGGCGACCATCACGGGCCAACAAGCTCGAGGAGCGTTCAGGGCAAGCGAATCGCCGTCGGGTCCTGCCGACGCACCTTAAAAATGGGGTCGGGTCGTTACAGGGATACATAAGCCAGCAACAAAGACCCGAAACGTGAAAATAGGCCCGAATCTATCCCTGTATCGCCCCGCCCCCTCGGCTTATCGCGTGTCCTTCACCGCTTTTTTTCGTGTCATCCCCCACCTCTATCGTTCTTGAAATAAATAAAACGTTAGCTAACGTTTTATTTAATGCCTTACGAGCCATTGGATAAAAAACGCCTGACTGAAGCGTTGCGACGCTTGGGCGAGCTTGCTGTGGCCGAGGGCGTGGAATTGGAACTTTCTTTGTATGGCGGCGCCGTTTTCACCTTGGTCTATGGTTCGCGCGATAGCACCAAGGACGTGGATGCGTTGATTCGTCCCTCCGCTGTCGGCCATCGTCTTGCACTTCGGGTCGCGCTCGAACTGGGCCTACCCGAGGACTGGATCAACTCCGATGTCGCCCAGTTTTTGTCGGAGCAGGAAGCCAAACGAGCACTGCCGGCGGAGATGTTTGGTCCGGGTCTCCAGGTCACCGTGCCGACGGCCGCCTACCTGCTGGCGCTCAAGTTGCGCGCCTTCCGTCCGCCGTTGCCTGGTTATCCGGGCGACGCGCCCGACATCCGCTTCCTCCTCGGCAAACTCAAGCCCGCTTCCAGCGGAGAGGTAGACGCGATTTTTGCCCGCTTCTTCCCTCACGATGAACTCACCGAGCGCGCGCGGGAAATTGTTGAAACCACACTTGCCGACATCGGCTGATTTTCATGCAACCGCGTCCACAAACGTTGGCCGAGGTGGCCGCCCGCGCCGATACGCTCGAGCGTTTCGGACGCGAGCTGGCGGACTGGTTGCACACGGTGCGCAAGCTGGGTTCGAGGCCGGCGCTTGCCCGGACGTTCGCGGCAGCACCGCTGCGATTGGCGGGCCGTTTTGCCGAGGGCGCTTTGGCCGATGCCACGCTTGCGGCCTATGCTGACTGGTTGGCCATCCGCATCCGCACCGAGCCGCCGACTTGGTGTTTTGAGCCGGAGCGAATCGCACCCGTGCCCTGGTTTGCAGACGAAGGGCCGCGCTCGCGTCTGCTCGCCCTGCGCGACACGCCGCCGGCTTTCAAGCGCCGCAACCTATTCACGTCCGCGCCCGATCTGCCGGTGCGCCTGCGCCGAGGCCGCCCGCCGGTGCCTGTGGAGGTCAAGCGTGCCGTAAACGCCGCCCGCCAGCGCCGCTTTCAGCAAAAACGCCGCGAACTCTTGCGCGATTTGCTGGGACGCGTGGATCGAGG
>JBILJE010000245.1:0-4892 GCA_044377395.1 Rariglobus sp.
TTTTGAAATAGGCCGATCTGTCCTAGAAGTCGCGAACTTCTATGCCTACTTACAACACTTCTCTGCATAACGGCGGTGTGCCCCATTTGACGCACACGTACGAGGGCCTGTTGAGCCTCACGGATTCACTCAATGCGTCTGGGCAATTGCTGGGGTTGCTCAATGTCGCGATCCGTAACCCGCAGATCACCATCCACGAGGTGGGCCAGATTCTTAGTCTAGACGTGGTGCTAACGGCCCGGCTCATTCGTATCGCCAACACCGCCTTCTACTTCAAAACCACGCGCAGCTGTAACACCATCGAGGAGGCGCTCCAGCGAGTGGGGCTGCGTGAGATCGCGCGCCTCATCGCTACCGCGACCATGCAGGGCCGGGCCCCCGACCACCTACGCGCTTATGGAATCACTCGTGAGCAGTTCAACAAAAGCGTTCGCTTTAACGCCGTTGCCTGCCAGCTCATCGCCACAGAGGCCAAATTGGACGCCAACCTCGCTTACCTCTCGGGCCTCATGCGCCCGCTGGGCATCATGGCCCTCAACCAGTGGTCGGCGCAGCATTTCAACAGCGTCGATAAAAGCTCATGGCGTAACGCCGGCTCCTTGCTCCAGTGGGAGGAGGCGACATTTGGAATGAACCACCTTGCTGCATCCGGTTTCATCACGCGGGAATGGGGACTTCCACCCTCGGTCAGTGACACCCTTGAAAAAACCGCCGCTCCGTTCGCCTTTATAAAGGACTCACCTCTGGCGCTGGTTCTACAAACTGCGGAAGCGTTGGCTGAAATTAACCGCTTCACGTTTCAAGATCACCCAAGCGGCTCGGCGCTCAACAAGGATAGCCTCAATGTTCTCGGGATTAAGTCCGTAAAGCTCATCGAAATCAGCCGCGAGGCGCTTCGGCTGAGCCAAAGGTTTGCCGCTTAGTTTTTGGCCACCAACGCGCCGCCACGCCGATGGACATCCGCGCAGTTGCGGGTGATTTAGCCGACATTCAATCGGTCTTGGGGGCGGGAGGGTCCCCTTCGATAGAAGTTGCCTGATTGAACTCCGAGGGAGTGCGGTGCTTTAGCCCGCAGGGTCACGGGTATTTCTCGCTCAATCGCCGATGCGGGCTGAAGCACCGCACTACTTTCGATCAGTCACTTTAAATGTTACTACCTACTAGTCTTGCGCTCTGGTCGTATCCGTTGCCTCACTTCTTGTAACGCAATGCTGCACCTCAAGCGCTCTACCATGGCCTCCTCACACATCTGGAAATTCTTCCGCATCGGCGGTCTCGATCAGGCAGCCATCGACTCCGGCGCCGACCTGCTCGCCCTAAAAGACCTCGACCAAAAACTGTGGGTCGCCCTGAGCTGCCCCGTCAAAGGCCTCGAACTCGACGAGAAAACCCTCGCCCTGCTCGACTCCGACAAAGACGGCCGCATCCGCGCCTCAGAACTGCTCGCAGCCATCGCCTGGGCGGACCTCCATCTCAACGACCTCGGCGTCCTGCTCCAAACCAGCGCCACGATCCCGCTCTCTGCTTTTAAGACCTCCACGCCCGAGGGCCGGGCAGCCCTCGCCTCCGCACAGCGCATCCTCGCCAGCCATGGTAAAGCCGACGCCACCTCCATCACGTTGGCCGAAGCCGCCGACACCGCACGTTTGTTCGCCGCAACCCGCCTCAATGGCGACGGCGTCATCACCCCCGACTCCGCGACCGAACCCGCGCTCCAACTTCTCATAGCCGACATCCTCGCCACCCACGGCGGCACCGTCGACCGCAGTGGCGCCGCCGGCATCGACCAAGCCCGCGTCGAATCGTTTTACGCCGACCTCACCGCCTTCGCCGACTGGAGCGCAAAGGGCGCCGCCTCCGACCTGCTCCCCCTCGGCGCCCACACCGCCGCAGCCCTCGTCGCCGTGCAGGCGGTGCGCGCCAAGGTGGACGACTATTTCGCCCGCTCCCGCCTCGCCGCCTACGACGCCCGTTCACTCGCCGCGCTCAACCGTGCAGAAGCCGACTACCTCACCCTCACCGCTCGCGACCTTTCCGCCAACGCCCAGGAAATCGCCGGCTTCCCGCTCGCTCGCATCGAAGCCCATCGCCCGCTACCGCTTCTCGACGCTGTTAACCCCGCTTGGGCCACAGCCCTCGCCACGTTGCACACCGCCGCGGTCACGCCCCTGTTCGGCCCCGGCCAAAGCACGTTAAGCGAAGCCGAATGGGTTAAACTCAAAGCTCAGGTCTCCACCTACGAAGCCTGGGCCGCCTCCAAGGCCGGTGCTGCGGTCGAAAAACTCGGCCTGCCGCGCATCCACGCCCTGCTCGCCGCCAACCAGAAGGCATCCCTGCTCGATCTCATCTCGCAGGACAAGGCGCTCGACCCCGAGTTCACCGCCGTCACCACGGTGGAAACCCTGCTGCGCTACGCCCGCGATTTCCGCCCCCTGCTCAACAACTTCGTTAACTTCTTCGACTTTTACTCACCCGAAACGCCGGCGATTTTTCAAGCCGGCACGCTCTACCTCGACAGCCGGAGCACCGAGTTCTGCGTGCAGGTCGCGGGCGCCACACCGCTCGCGGCGATGAGCAAAGCGTACATCGCCTACGTGGACTGCAAACGCGCCGGCGAAGCGCCAATCAAAATCGCCGCGTGTTTCACCCAAGGCGACAGCGACTACCTATTCGTCGGCCGCAACGGCATCTTTTATGACCGCAAGGGGCGCGACTGGGACGCGACGATTTTCAGCATCGCCGACAACCCCATCAGCATCCACCAAGCCTTCCTGTCGCCCTACAAAAAATTCCTGCGCTTTATCGAGGAACAGGTCGCCAAACGCGCCGCCGCAGCCGATGCCGAAGCCAACACCCAGCTCGCCGATGCCGCAGCCACCACCGCCAATGCCGACAAGATCAAGAAACCGGCCGCAGAGCCCAAAAAAATCGATGTCGGCGTGGTGGCTGCTTTGGGCGTAGCGCTCGGCGCACTCGGCACGTTATTCGGCGGCTTTATCTCGGGCTTCCTCGGCCTGGGACTTTGGATGCCGCTGGGCGTTATCGGGATCATTTTGGCGATCTCCGGGCCTTCGATGCTCATCGCCTGGCTCAAGCTGCGCCAGCGCAACATCGGCCCGATTCTTGAGGCCAACGGTTGGGCCATCAACGGCCGCGTAAAGATCAACATCCCCTTCGGCACCCAGTTGACCGAGCGAGCCGAGTTGCCTGCTGGAGCCAAACGCGACCTTACTGACCCCTACGAGGATCGCGGCGCCGCCCGTCGCCGCAAGGCCGTCTCCGCCTTGGTGGTGATCCTCGCTCTCGCAGCAGGCGTGCTTTGGCACCGCTACGAAAAAGGCTACTGGCTGTGGGCCGACGCCACGACTCGCCAAAGCGTTATTGCCGAAAAAGCCGCCGCCCTCGCCATGGACCAAGCTCAGGCTGAGCAGGCCCAAAAAGCCGCCGAAGCCAAACTGTCCGCCTTAGCCGCAGCGGAGAAAACTACCCCGCCCCAACCCGCACCAACGCTCGCCAAATGACGACTTCCGCCGAAACACCTGCGCTCAATGAAGCCCGCCACCTGCTGCGTGTCACCGGCAGCCTCAAGCCGGCGATCGATGTGCTCATGGCCCAGTTCAACGTCCTGCAAACGCGCGCCCAGCTCCTACTTTCCCTGGCCACCTTGACGCTCACCATCACCGGGTTTTCAGGCCCGCGCATCGCCGCCGCCGGACCCTTCAGTCGCTACGCCCTCATCGTTGGCCTCATCTTGGTGCTCGTAAGTGTTCTACTGATTCTGTGGCTCGGTTTACGGGTGCGCTGGGTAACGCAATTCCGGGGGGAGACGGACGAGGATCTGCTGGTCACCATCATCGACTACCGGGACACCAAGACGCGCAGTTTCGGCTGGCAAATTGGCCTTCTCGGGGCCGGCCTGGCCGCGTACGTCGCCGGCGTGGTGAGCTATTTCTTTGTCGGCGCTCCGTAAAAGTAGCGCAGGCTTCCAGCGATACGCGGGCGCTTGCCGGAGCCGGCACGAAGCAGACCGGAAGTCGGCGCTACTTTTACGAATTCTCGGTGCCTTAGAATCGCCCGTGCTCCAGCCCGAAATACGCCACTGCGTTATCGTGGCAGATGTCGCGCACCAGTTTGCCCAGCGCCGCTTCGTCGGCCGGGATCAGGCCCGCCGCCACGTCGGCTCCGATGAGCCCGCACAGGATACGACGGAAATACTCGTGCCGAGGATACGACAGGAAACTGCGCGAATCGGTCAGCATGCCCACAAAGCGTGAAAGCAGCCCAAGTTGCGACAACGCGTTAAGCTGCATCTCCATGCCCTCCTTCTGGTCGAGGAACCACCAGCCACTGCCAAACTGGATTTTGCCCGCCACCGAGCCGTCCTGGAAATTGCCGATCATGGTGGCAAAGACGTAGTTGTCGGCCGGATTCAGGTTATAGATGACGACCTTCGGCAGCTGGTTGTCACGGTCGAGCGTGTCGAGGTAACGCGACAGCGCGCGGGCCTGCGGGAAATCCCCAATCGAATCCACCCCGGCGTCGGCGCCAATGCGCTGGAGCAGGCGGCTGTTGTTGTTACGCAACGCGCCGAGGTGCAGCTGCTTGGTCCAACCGCGTTTGGCGTCGAGGCGGCCGAGAAACACCATGACGTACCAGACCCACTTGGCGGTCTGCTCGGGCGTGGCGGGGCGACCGGAGCGGGTTTGGGCAAAAATCGCCACGGCCTCCGCCTCGGTGCAATCGGCGTCGGGCAGGTTTTCCAATCCGTGGTCAGACAGGCGCCCGCCCAGAGAATGGAAAAACGCGTGGCGGCGCTCCAGGGCTTCGAGCAGGGCGGCAAGGGAGTTAACCTCCACCTCGGCGCGGGCGGCCAATTGGTCGGCCCAGGTGTT
>JBILJE010000039.1:0-15781 GCA_044377395.1 Rariglobus sp.
CGCGAAGCGGGCTATTATTGCACCAACAACGAAAAGACCGATTACAACCTCACTGCACCGGCGGACCTCTGGGACGAATGCTCGTCTCAAGCATCCTGGATAAATCGTCCTGCTAAGCGACCGTTCTTCGCCATCTTCAATTCGCTTAAAAGCCACGAGGCGATCCTCCGCCAAACTACGAACCCCACGCTCACTGACCCGGCACGCGTGCGTCTGCCGGCCTATCATCCCGACACCCCCGAGGTGCGGCGGGACTGGGCGGCTTACTACGACGGTGTAAGCGCGGCCGACGCGGACGCGGGCGTGCGCCTGCGCGAGCTGGCTGCGGCCGGATTGGCCGAGGACACAATCGTGTTTTACTATGCCGATCATGGGGCGGGGCTGGCGCGCAGTAAACGCAGCCCGATGAACAGCGGGCTTCAGGTTCCTTTGGTGGTCTATTTCCCTCCACGCTGGCGCCATCTCGCACCCAGGGAGTACGCGCCGGGCGCGGTCTCGGAGCGACTGGTCAGCTTCGTGGACCTCGCTCCCACTCTGCTGAGCCTCGCCGGGATCCGCCCCCCCGAATGGATGCAAGGCCGAGCCTTTGCGGGAGTTTACGAAGCGACGCCCGCCCCCTTCCTCTATGGCGAACGCGGCCGGATGGACGAAAGTGCTGTCGATTTGGTGCGCACCGTGACGGACGGACGCTACGTTTACCTTCGCAACTACTACCCCCACGTTTCACCGGGACAACGGGTGGCCTATCAGTTCCGCACCGCCACCACGCGGGTCTGGCACGAACGGTTCCTAGACGGGCGCCTCAGTCCCGAGCAGGCGTTTTTCTGGAGAGCGCCCAAACCGGTCGAGGAGTTGTACGATCGCCAGTCCGATCCGGACGAGGTGCTCAACCTCGCCGGCTCGTCGGCGCATCGCGCGATGCTGGAAAAGCTCCGCGAGGCCAATCGCGCGCACCTATCCGCGATTCGCGACGTCGGCTTCCTGCCTGAGGCGGAGCTTCACACCCGCGCACCCGGCCTCTCACCCTACGACCTTGCCCGGGATCCCGCACGCTATCCGTTCGAACGGATTTACGCGATGGCCGAGACCGCCTCCGGGATGGATCCGACCGCGGTATCAGCCCTAGCCACCGCGTTGAGCCACGATCCAGACAGCGCCGTACGCTTTTGGGCGGCCCTGGGCCTGCTCATGCGCGGCCCCGCCTCGGTGCAGCCACACGCTGCAGCACTTCAGGAGGCGCTGGGTGACGCCGCCGCCGACGTAAGAATAATTGCCGCCCGAGCACTGTTGCAGTCCGGTCCGAACGAGGGCCGGGACACGGCGCTCGCTGTGCTTGCCGACTTATGCGACTACCGCAGGCACACCGTAATGACGTCCTTGGCGGCGCTTGGCACCGTGGACGCGCTCGGCCCAGCGGCCGCTACGCTGCAAGCGCGCATGACGGCCTACGGAAGCGAGGACCCTGCGGCTGGCACCCGTTACGCGGGGTATGTGCCAACCCTGCTCCAGCGCATCACCAAGCCTGCCGCCTCGCCGCCCCCGGCCAACGCATGGAACCGTTGAGGGCGGGTGTCATTTCCTGCCGACTGGAGTGTGAAACCTCACCAGTGATCGCTGCGAAACGGGGGCACTGGTAAGCCCTCGTTGTTGCCCAAACCGACCACGGGAGCACTGCTCCAAGCATAACGCACCGCGACCGGCTCCGTAATCTGCGGGTGGCTCACCAACACGGTGCCATTCGCCTCCAGCTTGGCCTCCGCTGGCTTAAAGACCTGATCGGCTCCGGCGACCTCGAAACCTGGCAATGGGGCAATGGTGGCGCGCAGACCCGCCAAACCGACATCGAAACTCACCCGTAAGGCCCCTCCCTCGCGCTCGGCTTTAGCAAAGCTCGGACCACGATCAACAACCGCCTGACCGTAAGTTCGGGCGAGGGCGATTCTGGCGAGGCGACCACCCACGTCACGCTTGTTGCGCGGATGCACGTCCCCGGCATCACCAATATCGAGCGTTACTGCCTGCCCGGTTGCCGGCAGCGAGAGCGCGCGCGACTGCGCCTCGCGGATCCAGGCCCAGTTAGATTCGGCTTGGTAACTGGAGAGCTGTGCCCAATAAAAAGGAAAGTCGCCTTGGCCAAACTGCGCCCGCCAACCGCTGATCATCGCCGGAAACAGTCGCTCATAGAGCGTGGGCTGACCGGCATTATTCTCACCTTGATACCAGAGCGCACCGCGCAGCGCGTAGGGAACAAGCGGAGCAACCATGCCATTGTAAAGACCGGAGGGGGTGGCATGATGACCCGGCCCCCACGGGGCACGAGGAGCGCGCGTAATGAATGGCCGCTGCTCAGAGGCAGCAGCGTCTTTCTGGGCGGTCCAAGCAGCACGGTCCGCCTCGTACTTGGCATTTGCCCCAAGGTAGGCGGCTAGGCTCGACTGCCAGTCGGTGTGCACGCTAGCAAAGTCGGGCGACTGCAGTGCGGCCGGATCCATCCAAGCCTCGATTCGGGTGCCGCCCCAGGTGCAATTGACGATGCCCACCGGCACCCGTAAGACGCGATGAATTGCCGTCGCAAAATAATAACCGACCGCGCTGAACTCAGCGGTGGTCGCCGGACTGGCGACTTCCCAGCGACCTTGGGCTGAGAGAATCGGGGCATCGGCGACTTGGCGGGCGATCTTCAGATGGCGGATCAGCGGAAACGCCTCGGCTGCGGGCAAATCGAGCGCCGCGTCCTTGGTTTCGCGGACAACCCATTCCATGTTAGACTGTCCGGAAACCAGCCAGACTTCGCCGACCACCACGTTCTCGCATGTAACCGTGTTCTTCCCCGCGATGACAAGCACGTCAGGCTCGCTGCGGGCGGCCATCGCCGTCAATTCAACGCGCCAGCGTCCCTGCGCGTCAGCGTTGGTCGCGACGCTTTGGCCGGCGAACCGGACGGTCACTGACTCGCCGGCATCGGCGGTACCCCAAACTGGAATCGGTTTGTCGCGTTGCAAGACAGCGTTGGGAGTGAAAGGCGGAGCGGGAACAATATCGGCACGCACCGTCGTGGCTACGACGGCCCAAAAACTAAAAACAAGCAATATGGGCGCAGTCGCAGCAGTATGTATAATAGGCATATTCATCGGACCAAATTTTTTAATAAGTCTGCCATCGTTATAAGATTATCGATTTTATCAACGAACCGTGACTGCCATGCGGAGCGGATACATGGCCGAAGCAAACATTTGGCCGCTGCCCCCGTTGCGCGGCAGCGGCACCCGGTCAGCATCAGCGAGTTGTGCCGATGCTTTGAAATCAGCCACAAACGGGGCACATCTGAAGGTATAAACGCATAATTCCACAATAAAGTCGTGCTGGAGCACGCGCAGACACGGGCTGATCCGGTGAGGCACAGATTTCCGCTTGGGCCGAACAGGTCTGTCGGCGCAGCGACGGACGCATAGCCATTCTCAAAAGCGCGTCCCACAATGTTTACGCATCGTTTGGCGCTAATATTAATGTTTCTCTGACTCGTCGCTCGTTCGATTCTTCACTTGGTTTAATCAGGTATTATCATGCTCGAAGAAGCCGCCCCACTCTCCACCCCGCCCCAGCCAAGGCACACCGCCTATGCAATCAGCCGCTTCCAAGATAGCCTTCATCATGGGATTACTTCTTATCCCGTTTGCCGCCTCAGCCGCCGAAGAGCCCGTCCCTCGTGCCAACAGGCGCTATGTTAACGACCAGGGAAACCCGAAGTATGAGGCGTGGATTCATGACTATTTTGATGAACTGTTTCGGGTGAGCGATACGACGGCGTTTAAGGCCCAAAAGCATAAGTTTTCCGGACACTACATCCTGTCGCATCTGCGCCTGTGGCAGGTGACAAAAAACGAGCGATATTTGAAGGAAGCGCTCGTTCAGTTCGATGCGTTGATGTCTTTCGCACCGGGCAACAAGGACATACTGCACGACTGTTTCGGCCTCTTCCCTGTTGTGCTTTCCGGCTATCTGCTGAAATCAGAAGGAGTATTCGATCCGGCCCACGAACGCGCCTTTTTCGAGTGCGTCGCCTTCGGGATGAAACACCTTGAGCAGCAACGCGATTATACCGATGGCAACCAAGACCTTGCCCGATTAAGTGCGATCGCCTGCGCGGTGCGCATCTACCCAGCCAAGTTTGCGAGCTTTCGCCCCCTTCTCGACCGTATGTGGGGGCAGATCATGAAAAATGGCGACCTCTGGCTGGACTCCAAAACCTACACCCCCGTCTCCATCCTCTACCTGTGCGCGCTCGCCGACATGCTGGACCGAACCCGGGATATCGCCAAGTCGCCGGGGTTTCGCCGGATGTTCGGCAACTTCCGGGATGTGCTCAGCCCCAACGGTTACATGCCGGAATTTGGACACGCCTACTTCGAGCCCCCAGGCCAGCCGGAGTGGCTTTATGTATTCGAATGGGCCGCCGCATTATATAACGACCCGACCTTCTCCTACGCCGCCCACAAATTTTTCAACCAGCTGGTTCGCCAAGGACCGCCCAAATTTAGGAACGGCAGTGAAGCTCGGCTTATGTGTCATTACGCCCTCATTGGCCTGATGCCCAAAGACCGAACCGAAATCCTACTGAGCCAGTGGCCGAAATGCACCCTTCCCGCGACCGCGCCACAGCTCGTCAGCGGCATCACCCAGCGCGCGGTCGCCGGGCAGGGCGACAAGGACGCGTTTCTGATCCTCCGTCCGTCCCTGAAGCCTGGCGCACCTATGGTGATGATGAATCTGCTTTCCTGGGGCGATCACGCGCTCTTCGATCAACGCGCCTCCATCGGTTATTATGAAACCGGACATGTGCCGCACTTTTATCAGTATGGTCGCTATGCCCAAGCGGCCTCCCGGGGCAACGTTGTCTTGTTGGCCGAGCCCACCGCCGCGTTTCCCGATGACGGCTGGCCTGCCAACACGTGGAGGACCCTGAAAGTCCCTTTGGAACGTTTCGATGGATCGGGGGAGGCGCGAACGGTCGACCGAATTCGGCTCCGCATGTTTGGGGAACAGGGGGTTAAAAATCATCAAGCCCTGTATATTGATAACATCCGGCTTTCCGGACCCAAGGGAGAAAAAATGCTGTTTAATTTCGAGAACACGATCGGCTGGCGGGGCAAAGCCCTCTCACTGGTCGACAACGCGAGCGAGGGAGAGCAGGCGTTGAAAATCAATATTATCGAGGACTCAGTTGGTTCGCCCCCCCTTGGCCTCACCGTGGACATCAAAGAGTTTACGACCTTTTCAATGGACGTGAAATGGACGGGCAAGGCCATGCCCCGAGTGCAACTGCGTCCCTCAGAGGCCAACACGGCGTGGACCCAGGTCAGCGAAATGCCCTTGATGGCGGAGGTTAAAACTGCATCTGTCCAAACCCAAGGCAAAGACTCGTTGGCCCGGATAGAGTTCTCGCCTTACGGCACGTACGATAGTCGATTAATTCGTCGAATAATCCTCACCGAAGAGGGTGTTTTGTTCGTGCACGATGAGCTCACCGTTGGCCCGTCCGCCAAACCGGCGGTGGCGGGATTACTCTGGCAAATGTATTCGATGGATAGACGCGGCGAAAACTGGTTCAGCACCGAGGGAGAGCGTGGGTACCGCTCTGCCCATCTGAATGACAACCAAGACTATCGCGCGGGCTTCCTCGCATGGTTCCCTAAACGTCCAGGAGTAGATATAGACCTGATCGAGGTAGCGGGCGCCAAAGGCGACGGCCCAACCTATGAAAAACTGCAGAGAGACCGCACCTGGCGGGCCGCCTACACACGGCAGGCTGTGCAAACCGGCAAGCCTATCGTGTTTGATTTAGTGGTCGTGCCGCACGCCCCCGGCGTAATTCCCGACGCCCTCGCCCGAGGCATCAGCATCGATCAGACGAAAGCGAAAACCGTATTCAGCATCCGCAGCGACTGGCTTCGTTTGGAAGCCGTGTTTGATGAGCGGGATCAATGGCGTGTTCTGCGTAACTAAAACATTAACCGTCATTTTTATAGGCTATTCACAGACTAATAGTCTGTAATATTTAAAGTGTCGCATCCCGAGCCCACTTAAAATCAACGCCAAACATCGATCTTTTTTGCCGCGAAAGAACGCAAAGAGCGCATAGAAATACAGTGTTTTTTTCTTTGCGTTCTCTGCGTTCTTTCGCGGCTAAACTGCCTTGGTTTTATCCGACATTTTAAATGTTACTACCTACTAATAGGCTGTAATATTTAAAGTGTCGGATAAAAAGTAGCGCGGTGCTTCAGCCCGCATCGGTGATTGGGAGAAGAATACAATGCAAACCTGCGGGCTAAAGCACCGCGCTACGTCAGGACTCAATCCGACAAAATCCATGTTGCTACCTACTCGCCAACCTTCGCTCACGCCAAAGGCCACCCGCCGCGCCGTCGGCGCGGCCTCATCTTACCGCCCGCGCCCAACGCCATCGCAAACTTAACGAATCGGCTCGGCTGGGCGTCCTCGTGCCCCATATCAGGGGGCGGGGCTTTGTTTGTTGATGTGGTAAGGTCGACGTAGGCGATGAAATCAGTTCAGGGCATTAAATGGATGTATGATCGACGAGCCTTCGCTCAGTTAGGTTGTCACAAGGCAGCCAGGCACCCTGTTTTCGGCTTCACTTTGGTGCATTTTGCTGCATATTAACCGCTATTCCAATCCATCAACAATTAAATAAGTCCAAGTATATTAACGACTTAATCCTGAATGCTTAGTTGGGCTCGAGTACCCTCCCGCGCACTACTTTTCTCCTCTAAGCGAGGAGTTTTCAGCCTTAGGTTGCTAGTTGAGTGGCCCCCTCTCTCATGACCGCTAGGCCGTTTGCCCTAACCTAGATTACTACCCGCAACGGCACGACCTGGTTGGCACTAGCCTCAAAGCGGCCCTTTCAGGACTGTACCCCTCCTGGAATAACAAATAAGCATATAATATAAAGAAATGACTTCCCATCAATAAACCGATGACAATCTCGGCGGCGCCCAATACTGAAGAACCCAAAGAACCTAAAATGGTTAAATTTAAGTAAATAAGAGCGCGGCTTGAGATAAAACATTTCTCAAAAAAAGAATCCTGGAAGCAGGCGAAAAAAAGCCCACCTGAATGCAATTTCCCACAGCCCATAATCTGCTTTAAGGAGGGAGTTTAACCATGTCATTAAAGACCCAAATTAGCATCTTAATCGTTTTTCTTTTTGCGCGTCAAATGCCAGCGGCAACCTTGACGTGGAATTCTGGCTCTTCGTTCTGGAATACTACCAATACCAATTGGACTGGATCGGCATGGAGCGAGGGAAGTGATGCGGTATTTTCAGGGACATCAGGAACCGTGACGATTGACGGGGCCCCTACCCCGGCTTTTCCTAATGGGGTTGGCCCGACGGTGAACAGTTTACAATTTAGTACAAGCGGTTACACCCTAAGCGGCCCAACGGTCACCATTTCGGGAGGCGATGTGAAGACGACCGCAGAACTGGCATTAACAACGATTAATTCTAATCTCATCTTTAATACCACAGGCGGAATAATTACAAATAGCGGAAAGAATTCGTCCCATATCATGACCTTGAATGGAACGATTGATAATGGAGGCAACACCTTGACGGTTAAAAATTTAAAAGGAATTGTTAATCTCAATGGGTCGATCTCTGGATCCGGTGGCCTTGTCGTGGGGGGCATTAATGGAGTCGGAATAGGCATTAATCTTAAGTCCGCATCGAGTAACAGCAACTCTTTCACCGGGGATTTTAGCATTAATAACAATGTCACCGTAAATGCCAGTTCTATAGCCGCTTCGGGAGACAATAGTTCACTGGGCGCCGGACATAATATTGTTTTTTTAAATGGAGGGGGAGTGATTAATTTTAATCAATCGAGTGATGTAACCTCTAATAGGACAATTGATCTTCGGAATACGTCAGCAACCAATGGGATCAATTCGAATGGTGTCGGTGGGATCGATTTTTCAGGAAGCATTGTTGCTAATTTAGGCGGGACTAGTCACATCTTAGCGTTGGGTGGGACCAGTGCATCAACCAATAACAAAGTTGGGGGAAACTTGAGTGATCGAGATTTAGCTCTGGGACGAATATCGAGTATAACGAAAAGTGGTGCTGGATATTGGGCGCTTTATGGAAACAGTACTTTTACAGGTACAACAACAATTTCAGCGGGCGTGATTAATGTTCAAAGTGATAATGCCTTAGGATCGACTGCGGGTGGCACATCGGTTGCGGGGGGTGCCGCTCTTCAAATTCAAGGGAATATCATAGTGGGCGCTGAAACGCTCACTTTAGGCGGCACAGGGGTTTCGAATGACGGGGCTTTACGTAATATCTCCGGAACGAATACGTACGGGGGACTCGTGTCACTGGCGAGTGCGGCCCGGATTAATTCTGATTCGGGAACCCTCACTTTAAGCAATGCCGGAATAATCACCGGCTCTGGCCTTAACCTCACCTTGGGCGGCGCGGGCAACACGACTGTGGCCAGCATCATCGGCACTGGTGCGGGCAGCCTGACCAAAGACGGCACCGGCACACTCACCCTCACCGGTACCAATACCTACACGGGGGGCACCAATCTGTCGGCCGGCACGCTTAACTTCACCACCGGCGGCCTCGGCACGACGGGTGCGGTGACGTTCACTGGTAACTCTACGCTGCAATACGGCTCTTCGACCACGACCGACTTGTCGTCACGCCTCGTACTTAACACCGGCGTCACGGGCACGGTCGACACCAACGGCAATAACGTTACCTTCGCCTCCGGCTTCGGCGCTTCAGGCAGCGGTGCGCTGACTAAAACGGGCAGCGGCACGCTCACCCTCACGGGAGCCAACACCTACACCGGCACAACCACCGTTTCGGCCGGCACGCTCACGCTGCACGCCGCCAGTGGTTCGACCCTCGCCAACACCACTGCAGTCGTCGTGGCCACCGGTGCCACCGTGTCGCTGAGCGCCGCCAGCCAGATCAACTCCGCCGCCACGCTCACCCTCAACGGTGGCACCTTGGCCTTAAATGGATTCAACCAAACCCTCGGCACCCTCGACCTCAACGCCGCCTCCGCGCTCAACTTGAGCGGTTCCGACACCCTTGTGTTCGCCGATAGCTCGGCGCTCGACTGGAACTCGGCGACCTTTTCGGTGAGTCATTTCCAGGTCGGCACCACGACGCTGCGCTTTGGCACGACCAGTGGCGGGCTTACCTCCACCCAGCTGGGGCTGGTCCGGTTCGTCGAATTCGGCAACTCCACCGCCCTGATCAACGCCAGTGGCTTTCTCGCCCCGACCTCTTCGAACTACCTCAATACCAGTTCATCTGACCTCACTATTGCGACTCCGATCACCGGTACCACCACGGTCGATCAAACCGGCTCCGGCAGCTTTACCCTGACCGGCGTGAACACCTCCAGCGGGGCCGCCGCAGTCACAGCTGGCACCTTGTTGATCGGGACGGCGGCAGGCGGCAATTGGGCGGGCAGCGTTACGGTTAGCGGCACAGGCACACTCAAAGGCAGCGGCGATATCAGCGGGGCCGTCGTGGTGAATTCAGCCGGCACTTATAGTCCGGGTAACTCTCCGGCGATCCAGCACATCGGTTCGCTCTCGTTGGACTCCGGCGGTTTCGTCACGATAGAACTCGACGGGGCAAAGCCCGGCACCGGGGCTGGTTTCCACGACCAGATCATCTCTGCCGGGGCGGTTACGCTTAATAGCGGAACCTTAAACGCACAAACGATCTTTACTGGGTCCAGAGGCTACCAGCCTAAGCTCGGGGCCTTTCATAGCGTGATCACTGGAACTGCTGTGACCGGCACCTTTACGGCGTATAATTTCACATCCAATGCCGCCGGTTTTTCATTCCTGCCGGAATACACCGCCACCGCTGTTAACCTCTACGCGGTGCCCTCCAACTACGCTACGGATGTGGCCGGCCTCAACACCAACCAAACCCAAGTCGGCGCGGCCCTCCAATCATTACGCCTCTCTCGCAGTGCGTTTGAACTCGATCAGCGCACGCCCCTGGACAGCCGCAGTGTGTTATTTAACGGCCTTAAAACCAAAGACCCCGCCGGCCTGCGCACGGCCTACGACCAACTCACCCCAGAAAAACTCACCGCTCTGCCAGCCGCCACCTTTCAGTCCGCTTCGATTCTCAATTCCAGCCTGCACCAGCGCAGCGCGGAAATCCGCCGCTTCGGCTTCGCCTCAGTCAGCCTCAACGGCGTGGCGACACCCGCCGCTGCCGAAGATTACAGCATGGCAACTGTGATCGAAGGCGGCGTGCGGCATCAAATCGCCAAAGTTAAGCCCAAAAATCACTTCGGTTACTTTGCTGCTGCCACAGGGGCGTTTGCCACAGTCGATGGTTCCGCGGACCGACTCGGCTCGTTCTCGCAGACCGGTGCGGCCACCGGTGGGGTGGATTACGCTATTAACGATCGCCAAACTGTTGGCCTGGTGGTCAGCCAGGCTTTGGCCGACACGGATTTCTCATCCAACAGCGGCAGCGCCCGTACCACGACGAGCCGCGTCGGGGTGTTTCACGATTACCACAACGGCGGCTTTTTCCTGAACACCGCGGTTTCGGCCGGCTTTTCGACTTATGACACCAAGCGTAATATTAGCTTCTTAAATCAAACCGCCAGTGGTGAAACGCAGGGCGTTAGTTACGGCGGCCAGTTGTCCACCGGCTACGACTTTAAAGTGGGTGAGTATATAATGGGGCCGACCGCCTCGGTGGCCTACGACCACGCGCACATCAACGGCTTTGACGAAACCGGTTCGGCTGCTGATTTGCGCGTCGGGCGCCAGAACGCGGATTCACTCATCACGAAGATGGGGGTTCATGTAAGTCGCCCCTTTATTGCCAAAAATATTGGCTGGATACCCGATGTGAGTCTGAGCGCCAGTAGGCAGTCGTTTAACCCAAATAGTATCACCGCTCGCTTGGCCGCCGGAGGCGACGCGTTTAGGGTCACTCCACAGGCCGGTGGCAGTGAGTTTATCAACCCCAGCGCGAGCCTCTCTGCGCTGTTGCCCAACGGTTGGACCGTTCGCCTGAGTTACGACGCGATTCTCAACCCTCAATCCGCCGAACATCGGGTTAACCTTAGCGTGGGCGCTGGTTTCTAAGAAGGGAAAGAATGGTCAGCACTGTTCGTGGGTTAAAATCGCTTTGGTCACGATCCCCTTAGCCCATTCAGGAATCTTTGCAGCAAGGCTGATGATCTTGCCCTTTTTCATGTGGACAAGGAGCTTAGGCGAAGGCGCAAACTTATTAGCCTCAGTGGCCTCGATTGAATTATCATAGACCTTCAGCTCATTGAGCAGGTGAAGGAGCTTGATCAGATTAGCGCGACTGGATTCCCAACGCTGCAGGATCTTTTCAATAGGAATGTCATGGCCGCCCCTTGATACGCGGGCGGCAACTCTGCGCACATTCAATTCCGCGCTTTCAAGCCCGCAATAAAGCATTCGCACGGACAATCCATCGCCAGCCGCCACTTCGAGCAATGAGGCAATAGTTTTGGCCCCAAGAGTCGTCTCAAAAGCGTAATCTACAGGGGATGAAATAGCCTCGACCAACTTCACCTTGCCGTAGTTCCACGCCTTGCCGTTCGCCACCTCCAGCGGAAGCAATGGATCAAGCTTCATGAGCTGCCGGGTGAAGGCATCGGGGTTAAAATACGTCCCCCCGTGCTGAACCAATAACTCGCCCAAGATGCTGCTCTTGCCTGAACCATTGACGCCAGCAAGCACAGTGATGGTGGCGTTGGGTCGAGTTGCTGGAGACATGGCCTCAGGAAGCAACCCCAACTCGCAGGCTCGCGAAATCCTCAGGTCCGGATGCAAAGGTTTTATCAACGGCGGCGCGGGCAACTGGCGTATTCATGTGCAGGATCATTGCATCGTAATGAGCCGCTAGAAGACCTTCAGCCATGTTTCCGTTCATCTTGGACTTGAGTATCGAGAGATAGGTTTCGTAGGGGACAAGCACCGCTCTAGGCTTTTTGTGCGAAACGAGTAGCAGGGATTCGCCAGCAACGGTAACTTGATCCAGAATCGATCCAAAATGCTGACGCAGTTGCGAGGCAGCCACTTGGTGTAAGCCGGTGTTCGCGTCCTTACCTTCATACATCTGCGTAATGGTTGCGGAGTTCATATCCTAAATGCATCAATTAAGCGCAAAACTGCAAGAATTTCCATACATAGCAGAGCACGATTAATTAAATTTAGCACAAATCGTATTAAATCTAAGTGTGAGCGTTACGGTTATTCGACGTCACCGCTAATAACGGCACCAGTCACGAAATTAATTACGACGCTCTTCGGCACGGGGGCCTGCGGATAAACCGATTGTTTTAAGGTAAAGTCGTCGGGGTGAGTTCGGGTTTCGGTTGGACTGACTTCTGCCGCCCACCACGCCCGAATTTACAGATGTAAATCGGTCGGCATGAGTTCAACCATGCGGCCGTTATGCCTTATTCTAGCCCATGCCTAAAAGACCCAGTTTGGTCGGGATGGCTTCGACCGTTTTACAAAACCTCCAAGTTTCTTAGCTGCAAAGCGTACCTTAGAACATTGCCTGATTTTCAGTTTCAACGATTCGATTTCTTTTCGATGGAGTTCGGCAACAAAACGTGTCGAAGCAATGGGGTGAAGTTGGGCGGACTTTTTTTACACCTCAAAAAGAGGTAAGCGACCCCGCGTTCAATATGGCGTGAGCTTTTGCTTGTCAGGCTTTCCCGGCGCCGCCTATTTCTCACCGATGAAATACATCTTCGTGACGGGCGGAGTGGTCTCGTCGTTGGGCAAAGGCCTCACGGCTGCCGCACTCGGTGCACTTTTGGAGCTGCGCGGTCTAACCGTGCGCATCCAAAAGTTCGATCCCTACCTTAACGTCGATCCAGGCACTATGAGCCCGTTCCAGCACGGCGAAGTCTATGTGCTGGAGGACGGTGCCGAGACCGATCTCGACCTCGGTCATTATGAACGCTTCACCAGCGGAAAACTCTCCAAGCTCAACTCCCTGAGCTCCGGCCAGGTCTACGAGAACGTCATTTCCAAAGAGCGCCGCGGCGTTTACTTGGGCAAGACCGTGCAGGTGATCCCGCACGTCACCAACGAGATTAAAGAGCGCATCTACGCAGGCGGTAAGGATGTCGACATCCTTATCACCGAGATCGGCGGCACCACCGGCGACATCGAGGGGCTGCCGTTCCTCGAAGCGATGCGCCAGTTCGCCCTCGAAGTTGGGCCGGACGACTGTATTTTTATTCACGTTACCCTCGTGCCCTACCTCAAGGCGGCCGGGGAACTGAAGACCAAGCCCACCCAGCAGTCCGTCGCCAAACTGCGCGAAATCGGTATCCAGCCCGACATCCTCGTCTGCCGCTGCGACCACCCACTTGAGGCCGGCCTGCGTGACAAAATCTCCATGTTCTGCAACGTCCCGGTCAAGGCCGTGATCGAGTGCGGCGACGTGGACTCGATCTACGAACTTCCCCTCGCTCTGCAAAAAGAGCGCATGGACGACCTGGTGGTTGACCTGTTCGGGCTCAAGAATCCCGCGCCGGAGAAGAACATCTGGAACGAGATCGTGCGCCGCATCAAAACCCCCGCCCACGAGGTAAAGATCGGCGTGGTAGGCAAATACATCGAGCTCCAGGACGCCTACAAATCCGTTTACGAGTCCATTACCCACGCCGGTATCGCCAACAACACCCGCGTTAACATCGTGCGCATTGACGCCGAGGATCTGGAAAAGAAAAACGGGCTTAATATTCTCAAGGGGCTCGACGGCATTCTCGTGCCGGGCGGCTTCGGCGACCGGGGCACCGAGGGTAAAATAGCGGCGGCGAAATACGCCCGCGAAAACAAGATTCCCTACTACGGCCTCTGCCTCGGCCTGCAAATCGCGGTCATCGAGTACTGCCGCAATGTCCTCAAGCTAAAGGGCGCCAACTCAACCGAGTTCGACGCCAACGCGCCCCATCCGGTGATCAACATCATGGAGGAGCAGAAGAACGTCATCGATAAGGGTGCGACGATGCGCCTGGGCAGCTACGAGTGTGCGCTCACCCCTGGTTCCCACGCCGCCAAGGCCTACAAAGCCACTCACGTGCGCGAGCGTCACCGTCACCGCTTCGAGGTTAACAACGCCTACGTCGGCCAACTCCAGCGCGGCGGCATGATCATCAGCGGCATCAACCCACGCCGCAATCTGGTCGAGATCGTCGAACTCAAGGACCACCCGTGGTTCGTCGCGGTGCAGTTCCATCCCGAGTTCCAGTCCAAGCCCAACAAGGCACACCCGCTCTTCGCCGCCTTCATCGGCGCGGCCCTCAAAATGAAACCGGCCGCCAAGGCCAAGCCGACCAAAGCCGCCGCCAAGGCAAAGAAAAAGAAGAAGTAGCGCGCAGTGAGTAGCGGGTAGCGAGTAGGTTCGGACTCCGACCACTCGGGTTAACCTCCGATTTCGTCAACCCGCTACTCAACTACTCCCGCCCGCTTCCGTCTACTCGCTACTCACTACTCGCTACTCACTACTTTCCGCCCCCCCCATGCCACTTTTCGATCCTAAGCGCCTCCTTGTTCTCGCCGGTCCTTGCTCGCTCGAAAACGAGAAGGTCGTGCGCTCGGTGGCCGAGAAACTCGTCGAGCTGCGCGCCCGCTACCCCGAGCTCAACTTGGTATTCAAGGGATCCTTCGACAAAGCCAACCGCACGTCGATCGCCGGCGGTCGCGGCACCGGTCTCGAGGAGGGGCTCGCCCTCCACGCCTTGGTTAAAAAAGACTACGGCCTCCCCTGCGTGACCGACATCCATGACGCCGGTCAATGCGCCTCTGTCGCCGAGGTTTGCGACGTCCTACAGATCCCCGCCTACCTTTGCCGTCAGACCGATCTGCTCCTCGCCGCCGCCGCCACCGGTAAGGTGGTCAACGTGAAGAAGGGCCAGTTCCTCTCGCCCAACGACATGGTGCACGTCGTCGGTAAATTGAAGCACGGCGGGGCCGCCGAAATCTGGCAATGCGAGCGCGGCGCCACCTTCGGTTACAACAATCTGGTGGTGGACATGCGCACCTTCCCGATCATGGCGCGCAACGGGTATCCAACGATTCTCGACGCCACCCACAGCGTTCAACTTCCCGGTGCAGCCGGCGGCAAAAGCGGTGGTCAACGCGAGTTTGTTCCCACGCTCGCCTTCGCCGCTCTCGCGGCCGGGGCTGACGGCCTTTTTCTCGAAACCCACCCCGATCCGGACAACGCCCTCTCGGACGGCCCCAACATGGTGCCGCTCCCCGAACTCGAAGCGCTCCTCGCCAAGTGCCTCGCCTTTTGGAAACTCGCCCGCGCTTAAGCGCTCTGCACCGGTTCATCCTTTGACCGTCTCCAGACGCGCTCCAACCTCACCCTAAACCCAAGACTTTGATGAACACCTTCCTCATCGACGTGCCGATTCCCTCCATGGGCGCGACCGTCAGCGAACTCACTGTTATCGACATCAAGGTCGTCGCCGGCGCGCGTATTTCCAAAGGCGAAAAAATCGCCGAGTTGGAGAGCGATAAATCGGTTTTTGAGTTCGAGGCGCCCTGCGACGGCGTGATCGAGGGGGTGCAAGCCCGCGCAGGAGATATCCTGCCCAGCGGCTCACCGTTCCTGCGTATCAGCACGACGGATATTTCGCTAAAAAACCTTCAGGTTAAAGCCGGTGCCACCACGCCCGTTGCCACTTCAGTTTCCACG
>JBILJE010000246.1:0-4883 GCA_044377395.1 Rariglobus sp.
GGGGCGCTCAAACTGCGCGGCGACTTCGCGCATGATGAAGATGGCCTCGTGTTCGAGCTGGGCGAGATGCGTAAGGTTGTAGGAACTCATATCGGGTTATTGGAAAGTGATGCGGGGCAAAATGGCAGTGTGTAACTGGTTGAGCGAGTCGGCGGCGGTGCCCGCCTCGGTGTCGATGATCTGGGCGTCGAGGTCTTCGGCGAGCGGCGGCTCGAAGCTCGAATCACGTCCGGTGAATTGCTGCACGTTGCCCGCCTTCGCCTTGGCGTAAAGACCTTTGGGATCGCGCGCCGCACAGGTGTCGAACGAGGCGGCCACGTACACCTCGGAAAAATCGTCCGCCCCGATGATCGTGCGCGCCAACTGGCGATGGGCGCGTTGCGGGGTGATAAACGCCGCAATCACCACCACGCCGGCCTGCACAAAGAGTTTCGCCACTTCGGCGATGCGGCGGATGTTTTCCGCCCGATCCGCGTCGGTGAACCCGAGATCACGGTTGAGCCCGCTGCGAACGTTGTCGCCATCAAGCAGATGGGTGGTGAAGCCCTCGGCGTGGAGACGGCGCTCCAAGGCGATCGCGAGGGTGCTCTTGCCCGAACCGGACAAACCATACAACCAGATCACCCGGCCGCGCTGTTTCAGCTTGGCCTCTTTGTCCGCCCGTCCGAGGACGCGGTCGAAAATGGGGTAGAGGTTGTCGGGCGAGGAAGCGGCCATAAGTTTAGTAAACTGATGAACTTTTAAAAGTAGGCGGTTTGGCGCAAGCGAAAAGCCTGCGAGCCCGGTTAAATTAGGGTTTAAACCTTTGTGCTTCAGGGATATTTAATTCCGCTTCGAGTTCACGAATGCGCTCCAGGACCAGCGGGGCCATGGCGGAATTCACCGTGAATTCGCTGATCCCGCGGGTCCGATCCACGGTTTTGGGGAGGGTGGGGTAGGTCTGTTTCAGCCAATCGTAGGCTTCTTGGTTGCGGCCCAGTTTGCGCAACAATTCAGCATAAATACGCCCGGCATAAAAAGGCCCGTCGGGGCGCAGCGCGGCGCGGCGGTAGGCCTCGGCAGCGCTGGCTGTGTCCTTGAGACGATTGAGGTAAACATTGGCGACTTCCACGTGCAGCAGCGCGGAGTCCGGGTGGTAGTCAAACGCCTCGTTGAGGTACTTCAGGGCAACGCTGGCCTGCTCCTCGTCGATGAGGCGCTGTTTGGCCTGCGGCACGGCGTTGTAACCGCCGGCGTCGACGATGCGCCAGTTGGGCATGTCGTAGGCGATCATACGCGAGCCGTTGAGCCAAAAAAACAGCGGGCGCGGGTCAATCGCGGTGACCAATTTGATAAACGTCTGCGTGGCCGGCAGGTCGCGGTCTTCCCACACCGTGTGGGTTTGAATCCAAAAAAAGTCCGCCGCGATCGCGCGGAATCCGCCTAGCAGGCCCACGGTGAGGCCCTGGCCGAGCGCGCCTTGGAGCGAGTCCAGTTTTAGCGCCGGTTGCCGCGCGCGCACCCACTCCCACGCCGGCGCTTCCAACGGGCGCACCGCAAGGCCGGTCACCGCCAGCACGGCGACGACGACGAACCCGGTTAACAGCGGGCGAAGGCGCGCGAGGTTAAATTTCACGTTTACTGAAACTGTAAACCGCCAGACCGCCAAACACCGCGATGTAAATGAGTGCATACGCACTCACCCGCACGAAAACCAACGGATCGATCCCCTGGCCGATACCGATTTGGTCGGCCAAGTTGAAAACCTGGAAATTCGGAAACACGTAGCCGAGTCCCTGCACCAGTAGGCGCAGAGGCAGGGCGGTGACGTGGCTGTAGGCATCGCGCGCTAGGTACTGCAGGTGGCAGATCACCAGCATAAAAAAACCCATGACCACGGTGTAGAGGTTGGTGTTGGAGAAACTCGCCACCAGCAGCGTGATCGCCGCGAGTACGCCGAATTTTAGCCATTGCAGCACGCCCATCATCAGCAGGTCGCCGTAATGAATCAGCCGCCCCGCCTCGAACGCCTCCGGGTTGGCGTCCATGAGCGCGGTCTCGCGGTTATAGATCAGCATCAGCAACAGGCCCGTCGTCAGCGCGCAAAACACGCCGACCACGGCGAACACGCCCAGGAGTTTCCCGAATATGAACTCGGTGCGCCAAATCGGCTTGGCTAACAGGGTCAACGCGGTGCGGTTTTCGATCTCGCTAAAAAACAGTTGGGCGGTCGCGGCGATCGTCAGGGTGGAGCCAAAAAACACCATCGCGCCGAAACCGAAATCGGCGATGAACTTCAACTCCGAGGAGCCGAAGTTGAATTCGCGAAACAACTGGGCGCTGGCCACCAGGGCGACCGCGAGCAGGAGCAGGAAATTAAATAGCTTCTGGCGCACGGCCTCCAGGAAGGTGTTGCCGGCGACTATGCCGAGCCGGCCCAACGAAAACGGTACGCTGCGCGACGCGGTGCTCATGCCTGGCCTCCGTTCTTGGGGGCGCGCGCGACCTTGCTCAGGAAAAGCTGGTCGAGCCGGGTGCGCGGTTGCTCCACGGCGTTGAGCGTATGCCCGCGCGCCGCCAGCCAACCGCGTAACTCCGCCAAGTCCGCCGGCGGCAGCGCGTCGACAATCAGCGCCTGTTGGTCCTGGCGACCGACCAGCTCGGTGACCGCTCCTTCGAGGATCAATTTGCCGCGGTCAAGGATGGCGACGCGGTCGCAGATATCCTCGATCTGCGCCAACAGGTGCGAGGTGATCAGCACGGTTTTCCCCTGGGTTTTAAGTTTTAAAATGAGGTCGGAAATCTCCGCCGAGCCAACCGGGTCGACGCCTGCGGTCGGCTCATCGAGGATAATCAGGCGCGGGTCGTGCACGAGCGCCTGGGCCAGGCCGATGCGTTGCAACATGCCCTTGGAGTAAGTTCCGACGCGGCGATGGGCGGCGGCGCTCAGCCCGACCCAGTCGATGACCTCGCGCACCCGGTCCTCGAGTCGGGCCTTGGGCACGCCGCAAATCCGGCCGTAAAAACGCACCAGTTCGGTGCCGCTCAAGTAGCGGTAGAAATAGGGCGCCTCGGGCAGGTAGCCGACGTTGAGACGCGAATCGACCCGGCCGCTGGGCACGCCAAAAACTTGGCATTCGCCCACTGTGGGTTCGAGCAGGCCGAGGATAATCTTGATGGTGGTGCTTTTGCCGGAGCCGTTGGGGCCGAGCAGGCCGAAAACCTGGCCCTCGGGCACGGAGAGCGTGAGGTTGTCAACCGCGCGCAATTTAACGCCGCGCAGGTTAAGCGAAAAGTCCTTGGTCAGGCCAGTGATCGTGATCGCGGCGTGGGGTAGGGAAGGGGGCACGGGGGCGGCGGTCATTGAATGCAAAAATCTTGGTATTGGGCCGGGCCCTGCGAGGAGCTGCGCTCGACCTTGCGGATGTAACCGTGCATGCGCTCCTCGAGAACGGTGAGGAAGGCGTTGATCTCTTTGGGCACGCCCTCGACTTCGAGCAGCACGCGACCATCGGCCAGATTGCTGACGCGCCCCGTCAGTTCGAATTCCTTGGCAACGGAAAGGGTGGTGTAGCGAAAGCCCACGCCCTGGACATGCCCTGAGAAGTAAACGGTCTCGTGATGTACGTCAGCCATGGGAAAAAGATGACGAAAAATAACCGTTCGTTCAGACCGGATTCAATCAGCAAAGTGAAACGCACGATATTCAGGGTTAAACGTAAAGTGAGGTCGATGCGGAGGGACGACCTCCGTGTCGCCCGTGCCGTCAGGAGTGCCGAGCTCCAGCTCGGCACGGGTGCGGCGCTCCTTGCAAAAGTGGAATTTGCTTTGCGTTTTGGGGGCTTTGGAACAGCGTCCAATTCCAAGGTCCTTCGACCCAAAAAACATGAGCAAATCTGAATCCAACGGCCCCTCCGACAACGAGTGGGATGATCGTGGAGAGCTTGCGTGGAATGAATTTGACTGGGAAAAGTACCTGCGCGCTCAAGACGATGTGATTCATCGTTACCTCGCCTATTACGAGCTGCTTAAAGGCAAGGAGGGCCGCATTGATGAAACCGCCCATTTGATGGGTTGGGATGAAGACGCTTGGAGTTCGGACGTCACCGACGACGATGGTGACGATGATCTGGACGAAGAGGATTTGGATGCGGTCGCCACGGGTGAGATCGATGATGGCGCGGACGATCCTTACACGCTTCACAAGAACCCGATTTTTATTTCCACGAAGGCGATTTACCTGAGTCTTAAACGGAGTTGGGAGCAGATTGCTCACTCCAGCGCCAAAGTCCCTCAGTCGCTGGCGATCGACGTGCATGCCTCGATTTACCGGGGCGAGGAGCAAGCCATGTTGGCGATTCAGGCACTCGATTTTGGTGATTATGCGATGGCGATCAGCCTGTTTAAGCGCTCGATGGCTGAGCTTAATCGCACCTTTGCGCTGCTGAACACGGCTGCGGCCGGCAAGCAGGCTGCGGTGGTGAAATTCAGGGCTGATGCCCAGCCGCGCTTGTTCGACCTGCGCGAGATCTGGCTGCGGGTGATGAGCGAGTGCCGGGATGCGATTGAGCGTCCCGACGACGACGAAAGCTGATTTCGGTAGTTTCGCTAGGGGCTGTAGGGCGAGGGACCGGCAGGGATGCGCCGAGGAGAAAAGGGGGGAAGTTGCAGGTTGCGGAGAAACGCGAGAGAAAGACCTTGCACTTTACGTTTAGCGCCTTTGGTTTTCGCTTCTGCTTAACGGAGAGGTGGCTGAGTGGTCGAAAGCAGCGCTTTGCTAAAGCGCCGTAGGTGTAAAAGCCTACCGGGGGTTCGAATCCCCCCCTCTCCGCCAGTTTCCGCCACCGGAAACCTCGTGATATGAAATCAATGGTTTCTAATGTTTGGAATACTCGAGGCGGTCT
>JBILJE010000035.1:0-16416 GCA_044377395.1 Rariglobus sp.
TTAGCGCTTGCTCCAATCCAGCATGCGCTGGATCGGCGCGAGGGCGGCCACGCGGATGGGTTCGGGAACGTCGATAACTGGAGAGAGGTTTTTGAGAGCGTCGCGGACCTTCTCGATGGTGTTCATTTTCATGAACCGGCAGTCGTTGCAGGCGCAGGAATCGGTGGGACCGGCGATGAAGGTCTTGTGTGGAACTTCTTTGCGCAGCCGGTGCAACATGCCGCTTTCGGTCACCACAATGATCGCGGTCGCGGGGGATTCTTTGGCGAATTTCACCATGAGTTCGGTCGAACAAACCTCGTCGGCGAGATCGCGCACGGCCTGCACGCACTCGGGATGGGCGACAACGGGAGCACCGGGAAACTTGGCGCGGACCTTTTCGATAGCTTGGGTCGTAAATAAGACGTGGGCGTAACAACTACCCGGCCAGAGTCGCATCTGGCGGCCGGTCTGCTGCGCGACCCATTGGCCCAGGTTCTGGTCGGGCACAAAGAGGATGTCCTTGTCGGCGGGAATTTGGTTAACGATTTTAACCGCGTTGCCGCTGGTACAAATGACGTCGCTGAGAGCCTTCACGCCAGCCGAACAGTTAATGTAGGCAACGACGTAGACGTTGGGGTTGGCGGCCTTGTAAGCGGCAAGGCGCTCGGCAGGGCAGGAGTCTGAGAGCGAGCAACCTGCCTCCAGCTCGGGCAGCAGCACGGTGCGGCCCGGATTTACGATCTTGGCGGTCTCGGCCATAAAGTGGACGCCGCAAAACAGGATGACGTCGGCCTGGGCGGCTTGCGCTTGGTAGGACAACCCAAGTGAATCGCCCACGTAGTCGGCGACCTGCTGGATCGCCTCGATCTGGTAGTTGTGCGCGAGGATGACGGCGTTGCGCGCCTTTTTAAGCGCGAGGATTTCCTCTTGGATCGGCGTCAGTTTAGGCGCGCTGGTGCGAGGTGTAAAAACGATGGGTTCGTAGTCGAGTGCGGGCATGGCGAGGGCGCAAATGACGAACGACTGGTGCCGCGATGTCGATTGCCAAACCGCAGTCTACTCGGCCCGAACCACGGGCTCAGTTCTGCGACTTGAGTTTGGCGAGGATGGCCTTGAAGCCGGCCGAGGTTTGCAGGCTCTGCAGGTCGGAATCTTGCGACATCCAGTCGTAGTCCGTGTAGCCACGATTGATCGCCTCTTGAAGCGCGCGAAGGGCATCGGTCTTGCGCTTGGACAGGGCGAGGCTGCAGGCGAGATTGTAGTGGGCGGTGGAGTTGTCGGGCTGAAGTTTCACCAGCTTGCGGTCCATTTTAAGCCCGTCGGCGATCCGCCCCGTTTTTGTGTAGAGTCCGCCGAGCAGTTCGATGACGTCGGTGTAGGCGGGTTCGCGGCGCAGCACCGATTCATAGAACGTGATGTCGAAGGCAGGGTCTTCTTTGCGCGCCATGGTGATCAGGCGTGGTTTTTGCAGACGCCGGTCTGCTGAAGCACGTTGCAATGGGCGCTGACCTGGAGGCGCTGCGAGACGGGCGTGAGCCCCAGTTTACTGGAAACCGTGCTGCCGTACCACTCCATGAACGGGGCGCTGATTTCGAAGATTTTATTGCAGTCCACGCAAATCACCTGGGCCACTTGCGCGTTGTCCGTGGTGTTGGGTAGGTAATATTTGATGTTGGTCCCAATATCGACCTCTCTCAGCAACGCGCTCTCGGTCATGATGGGCAGCGTGCGATAAACGGTGGCGCGCGAAACCGAATCATCGATGGCGCGGGCGTGATCGAGCAACTCTTCAGCGGTAAAATGCTCTTTGCGGCCAAACGCGGCCTCGAAAATAGCCAGACGCTGGTCGGTCATACGAAGACCTTTGGCGGTAAGGTGGGTTTTGAATTTTTCGCGGGCAGCGGCGTTACTCACGACGAAAATCTCAGTTTCGAGAGGCGCACTGTCAACTGGTTCGTCGGTGCCCGAAATTAGCGGTCGGCCGCGCTTGCACGCAAAACAACGGGCGTGCATCAACCAACTTCATGACGGTCGGCGTGCATCCCCTCGCGGGTTTCGACAAGCTTCTGCATTATCTAGTGCCGGAGTCGCTGGGCGCGCAGATCGCGGTCGGGTCGCTGGTGCGCATCCCCATTTTTAACCGCCTGCACTTGGGTATCGTGGCCGAGATCGATACGCCCATCGATTTCCCTCTCAACCGCCTCAAACGGATCGCCGAAGTGGTGTATCCGTTTCCTGCGCTACCCGCCGACTTGCTGGCGCTGGCGCGGTGGATGTCGGTCTACTACGCGGCCAAGCATGACTCGATCGTCGAGGCGATGCTGCCAGCGGCGGTGCGTAACGCAGTCAGCATTAAGCAGGAAAAACTTCTCTCGGTTGCCAGCCAATTGCCAGCGGACGAGCTCGCGCAACTGGTTAAACGCGCACCCGCCCAGGCCAAACTTTACCAGTTCCTCGCCCAGCAGTTTAAACCTCAGAGTAAGTCACTGGTTCTTAATCGGCTCGGCGTGACGGCCGCAGTGGTCGCCGCCCTGGTGAAACGGGGTTTGGTCAACGAAGAGGTTCGAAGGGTCGAACGCATCGCTTACGCCGACAGTTGGTCGACCGGCGAGGTGGTCGCCTCCCAACCGCACGCGCTCAATCCCGGTCAACAGGCTGCGGTGGATGCGATCGCCGCGACGTTGGCCGAGGATAAATTTGTCGTCACCTTGCTCCACGGCGTGACCGGTTCGGGCAAAACCGAAGTCTACCTGCGGGCAATTCAAGATGCGCTCAATGCCGGCGGCGGCGTGGTGTTTTTGGTGCCGGAAGTCGCCCTGACGCCGCAGACGGTGGCGCGCTTGCGCGGGCGGCTTGAGGCGATTGCGCCCGGGCAAAAGTGCGTGGTTTGGCACAGCCATTTGAGTGAAGGCGAACGGCTCGACGGCTGGATGTCGCTCGCTACGGGCGAGGCCCGCGTGGTGGTCGGCGCGCGCTCGGCGATCTTTGCGCCGGTGCACAACCTTAAGTTGATCGTGGTCGATGAGGAGCACGAGCCCGCCTATAAGCAGGATGAGACGCCCCGTTACCACGGCCGCGACGTGGCGGTGATGCGGGCCAAGTTAAACAACGCCCTCTGCCTGCTCGGCTCGGCGACTCCGTCGCTTGAGAGTTTCGCCAACGCGCAGGCGGGGAAATACCGGCTGCTTAGGTTACCCGAACGCGTCGATGCCCGAAAACTGCCGTATATCAACATCGTGGATATGCGCATCGAGGTCGTGCGCCAGCGCGGGTTTACTTCGCTCTCCGGCAAACTGGTGGATGCCATGCACGCCCGCTTCGAGAAGCGCGAACAGACGATCTTGTTTCTCAACCGCCGCGGTTATTCGCCGTCGATGCAGTGCACCAAATGTGGCCACGTTGAGGAGTGCCCGCACTGCAGCATCACGATGACCTATCACCGCACCGACGAGCGGTTGCGTTGCCACTTGTGCGGCAAGGAATCGACTGCACCCGCGCGCTGCCCGGCTTGCGGGGCCCCTGAAATCCGCTGGAAAGGCATGGGCACGCAACGGGTCGAAGAAGCCGTGCGCCGCGTGCTGCCCAAGGCCCGTTTGGAGCGCATGGACACCGACACCATGTCGAAGAAAAACCGGTTTAGGGAGATTTTAACCGATTTCCGCGCGGGGAAAATCGATATCCTGATCGGAACTCAGATGATCGCCAAGGGGCTGGATTTCCCCAACGTGACGCTCGTCGGGCTCATCGATGCCGACATCTCGATGCACATCCCGGATTTCCGGGCCAATGAGCGCACGTTCCAGCTGCTCGTTCAGGTGGCGGGGCGGGCGGGGCGGGGCGATCGGGCGGGCGAAGTGGTGGTGCAAACCTTCACCCCGCAGGCCGAGACGATCCAGTTTTCGCGCCACGCGGATTTTGAAGGGTTCGCGGCAAGCGAACTCAAAATGCGCAAGGATTTCAGGTATCCACCTTATCGGCACTTGATCCATCACCTGTTCCGCGGACCGAGCGAAGAGAAGCTTAAGTTTTTCACCGAGCAGTGGGCGCGGCACGTCGAAAAGGAATTAGCCGGACGCGTTGAGTTACGCGGACCCTCGCCCTCGCCGATCGAGAAAATCAAAGACGAGTACCGTTACCAGGTCTGGTATTTCACCAACGGGGTGACGCGGGTGATCGCCGAGTTGAATGCGTTGCGCACGACCTTCAAGTGGCCCGACGACATCACGCAGGTGCTCGACGTTGATCCTGTTAACCTGACGTGATTCGGGGCGCAGTGGGGGCGTACGAGAAGTACAACGGAGCGCCTCGTGACGACTGTGGTTGATGGCTAATAAAACAAGTTGCGATCTAGGCTGCGGTATTGGATCGCCTCAAGCAGGTGGGGCGATTCGATGCTTTCGGACGAGGCGAGATCGGCGATGGTGCGGGCTACTTTAAGAATGCGGTCGTAGGCGCGGGCTGAAAGCGAGAGTTGCTCCATTGCCTGCTGGAGCAGGTCGCCAAGCGCAGTGTCGATCACGCAATGCGCGCGAATTTGCGCGTGGGTCATGCGCGCGTTGGAGGTGGTGCGAGTGCCTGCGAAGCGGGTCAATTGACGCTGGCGAGCGGCTTGCACCCGGGCGCGGATGGCCTCGGAGGATTCGGCGGGTTTGTCCTGGCGCAGTTCGTTGATCGAAAGCGCGGGCGCCTCGATGTGCAGGTCGATGCGATCAAGGAGCGGACCGCTGATACGGGCGCGGTAACGCTGGATTTGCGACGGGGAACAACGGCATTCGTGGCGCGGGTCGCCAAGGTAGCCACAGGGGCAGGGGTTCATCGCCGCAACCAACATGAAGCTGCACGGCAGCGTGACCTTGCCGGCGCTACGCGAGATGGTCACGTAGCCATCTTCGAGCGGTTGGCGGAGGACCTCGAGGGCGCTGCGCTTGAATTCAGGGAGCTCGTCAAGGAAGAGCACTCCATGGTGTGCGAGGGAGATTTCGCCCGGCCCTGGAATGGTCCCGCCGCCCAGTAGGCCGACGTCGGAGATGGTGTGATGGGGCGAGCGCACGGGGCGGCGGCCGAATACGTGGGCGTCATTACCGGCGAGTGTTTGGCCGGCGGCGGAGTGGATACTGAGAATTTCAAGCGACTCGTCCAGGGTCGGGGAGGGCAGGATGGTGGGGATGCGTTTTGCGACCATCGATTTGCCGCTACCAGGTGGGCCGATCATGCACAGGTTGTGGCCTCCGGCTGCTGAAACCTCGATGGCGCGGCGCAGCGCGTGTTGCCCCTTGATTTCCGAAAAATCCCCTGCGCTCAGATCGGGGCCGACATTGAGCCCGATTGCGGCTGAGTGGGCGACGGCGGTCACGGCGACTTTACCGCTGAGAAAGCGAACCGCCTGGTCGAGGGATGCGATGGGGTAAGCGGCTACCCCATCGACCAGTGATGCCTCTGCTGCGGAGGCCGGCGGCAGCATGATGCCGCGCTTGCCGAGTTTTTTGGCCAGACGTGCCAGTGCGAGCGCACCGCGCACGGGTCGGGTTGCACCAGACAAGCTGAGTTCACCTGCGATGAGGTAATCGTCGATGTTCGGAGCCACGAGTTGTTCGGTGGCAATCAGGATGCCGAGGGCGATCGGCAGATCGTAAAAGGGTCCTTCTTTTCGCAGGTTTCCGGGCGCGAGGTTTATCGTTGTCCGCGTGCGGGGCGGCTTGAATCCGCTGTTACTCAAAGCAGAAACGACACGGTCATCGGACTCCTTAACGGCGGCATCGGGAAGTCCGACGAGGATGAGTCGAGGGTCGCCGCTTTCGCCCGAATTCACCTCCACATACACCAACTCCGCATCTATGCCTTGAAGGGCTGCTGATGCGATTGTGGCGAGCATCGCGGATCAATTTCTCGCTGCGGCGTGGCGTTGGGCGATCACGTCGAGGTTATATTCGATTTTATCGATGTACCGGTTGCGGCCATCGGGCTGGTTAAGGAATCGGTAAACTCCGAGGAAATCGTGGTCGAATTTGGGCTTAACGACTTTTTCCCAAAACGCCGTGGATTCGCCGACAAGGTGAGAGGCGGATTTGAAAAGGCGCTGGGGCGCGGGAAGGCAACGGAATGCATCCGACTCGGCGAACTCCTGGAATAACAACCCAAGTTCGTCGGGATAGTCGTCAGCCGCCATCTGCCCAAGGTAATCCGCCGTGGCGACCATACTGGCGAGAACGTGGTCATCGTTACGGTTAAAGCGAAGGTTCATTCCGGTGGTTGACGGTCCGGTGCAACGAATCGCCCCGAGCACGATATCGACTTCCTCGATTTTTAACCCGCGTGTGGGGAGGTGGGATGCCGCCAATGCGCAACTTCGCAAGACGTGGCAGAACGTGTATTTGGCTCCAGTCCCTTCACGGTCTGAGCGTAGTTTCAGGTAGCCACTATCGTGATACAGGGCTGCGGTAAGTCCGAGCTCAAATTGCCGATGCGAAAACGGCGGGGATCCACTCGCGTATTGCCTTGCGACGAAAAGATCCATGAATGCTACCGATACCTGCAGGGTATGATGGAAATCATGATAGGGGAGATCGTTGGCCTGATAATCCGGGTGGTTTCCCGAAAAGAGATTTTCACAGTCGGAAAATACGGAACGGATGAAGAATGGGTCCAAGCCTGGTGAAATCCCTTCTGCGATCCCCAGTGCTGCCTCGGTTACCGTCGTAGCGCAGGAGGTATCAATCGTGAAGGGGGTGATGTTCTTCGTCATTTAGAGACAAGGTTTTTGGGCGGCGAAAAAGCTTGGCGAACCACGTTGTGAGTAATGATTTGCCGAAACCTCGGGCAAGCTCAATTTGGTGGGGTTATAAACCCATAATCAAATGATCCTAGGACTTACAGGCAGCATGGGCGGAGGCAAATCCACGGCCGCACGTTTTTTTGTAGATGAGGAATTCAGGCTTCTGGATGCAGACCGGATTGTGCGCGAAGAATTGCTGACTTCGCCCCCTGTTGTTAAGCAGATCGCGGCGCGGTTCCCCACTGCGGTGAGTGAGCAAAATGAGGTGCAGCGGCCGATCTTGGCTGGGTTTGTTTTCGCAAATAAGGCTGATCTTCTCTGGCTAGAGGGCCTGCTGCACCCACTCATTTATGCGAAATGGCGCGAGGCTTTCGCGAGTGCGCCCCAAGCCGATTGGGTGGTGGAGGCCCCTCTTCTTTTTGAGCAAAACCTGGAAAATTGGTTTGATTTCACCGTGTGCGTCGCGACATCTTCCCCAAATCAACTTGCTCGGTTGATAGAGCGCGGAATCACCCAATCGCTCGCCGAGCAGCGTATTTCCACGCAATTGCCTTTGGTTCAGAAAATAGAAAAAGCCGATTTTATCCTGTCGAACGACGGCACGCCGGAAGCCTTGCGACTGCAAGTTAAGCATCTGACTGAGCGGCTTCGTCGCACGGGATTAAAGCCCATTTCAAAGTAGCTTCAGTTAATTTTACTCATGGACGAATCCGATATCACTAGCACCGCCGCAGCAGGCGCAGGCAAACCTAAGAAGGCGGTCAAGCGAACCACCCGGGCTGCTACCAGTACCGTAGCGGCGAAAAAGCCAAAGGCCGCAAAGCCTCGCACTTCAAAAGCTTCTAAATCCGGTTCAAGCGCCAACGCAGAGCCCTCCTTGTTTGAGATCTCCGCACCGCCTTCGGCGCCTCAATCCGTGTACACTGCGCCTGAACCAGTCCCTGCGCCACCACAGGCTCCGGTGCATGTGCCTTACGCTGCACCTCGCGAGGAGCGGGCTGCCCCTGACGTATCGTTCGAGCCCCCTCAAGCGCCTTCCGAGCGTCCGGTTTTTGTTCCCTCTTCAGACTCTGTTCATGTCGCCCCACCCAGTGTTGATCCGGCTTTTTTCCCCGTCGAGGTGGCACCTGAGTCAGGTGCAATAGTTGACGCCCCGCATTTCACCTCACCTGCTTCTCCTGTTGAGCAAGGTGGTGGTGGTGCACCGCAAGCTGTCGCCCACGACGATGATCGTGGACCGTGGTGGAAGCGCAAAAAGGACAAAAAGGGGAAGTGGAAAGATAAGCAGCAAAATGGAGGTGGACATCAGGGCGGACATCAGGGCGGCCGCCCCGGTGGCCCTCAGCATCCGCCCCAACCGCCACCACCTGTTTTACAGGTTAAACATTACGGAGATCTGCCTAACCCCGCCCGCTTTACCGACCTCGAAGCCCTCGATACGTTGGCGGCCACATTGAAGGTGGGTAACGGCGCAGAGCCGATCCAAGTGGATAAAATCTACTCGTTTCACCTTTTCGATCTCACGGTATTTGCCCGCAAGCTCGGGTTGGTTTTCGATGTAACGCCCAATCGGCTGCAGGCGCTGGAAGCCATCTTCTTTCATGCCGCCGAACAAAACATTCCCCTGGTCGAGCGTGGTTTTGTTGAACTGACGGACAACGGCTATGGCTTTATCGTGCATGAACAGGCCAACTACCGTTTATATCCTGAAAGCACATACCTTCCTGAAACCTTGATTAAGCGCTTTGCGCTGAAGCGGGGTCATAGCATTGAGGTGATCGTGCAGCCACCGCAACCAGGCGATCGCTGCTTGGCCGCGGTCAGTATCACGTCGGTGATGGGGAAACCGCCCGGTGACGTTTCCAAGCTCACGCCGTTCGAGGAGTTGGTTCCTTATTATCCGCTGCAGCGCATTTTGTTGGAAGCGCCTGAAATCCATAAGGACGTTTCGATGCGTGCGGTGGACCTGCTCACGCCCATTGGGTTTGGCCAGCGCGGACTTCTGGTTGCGCCGCCGCGCACCGGTAAAACCGTGCTGTTGCAAAACATCGCCAACTCGATTTCGCACAACTTCCCCGAGAAAAAGCTCATCCTTTTGCTCATTGATGAACGTCCGGAGGAGGTGACTGACTTCAAGCGCCACACGAAGGGCGAAGTGGTGAGTTCCACGTTTGATGAGGCCCCCGAAAGTCATGTGCATGCCGCCGAGATGGTGATCGAAAAGGCGCGTCGCATGGTGGAGCAAGGTGAGCATGTGGTCATCCTGCTGGATTCGATTACCCGCCTTGCGCGTGCGTACAATGCGTTGGCCGCCAACTCGGGTAAAATCATGTCGGGCGGCGTCGAGGCGACCGCACTGCAAAAGCCCAAGCGATTTTTCGGGTCTGCGCGTAACATCGAGGGCGGCGGCAGCATCACCATTATTGGTACCGCTTTGGTCGATACGGGAAGCCGTATGGACGAAGTGATTTTCGAGGAATTCAAGGGGACCGGCAACATGGAGTTGCATCTCGACCGTGGGCTTTCCGACAAACGTATTTTCCCTGCGATCAACATCGACCGCTCGGGCACCCGCAAAGAGGAGCTGATTTACCACCCGGAAGAGATGCTGCGCGTCTATGGTTTGCGTCGGGCCATGCAGGGCATACCTGCAGTGGAGGCGATGGACATGTTTATTCAGCGCTTGAAGAAAACCAAAACCAATGCGGAATTCTTAATGAGTTTGAATCGCTAGTTCCCCATTTGCTTTCAGTTCGCAACTTATCCCCGTTTTAGTCCTTTAATACCCCACCGTGACATCCTCCGACGATTTCGTTCTACAGCTTGCCGTTGATAAAGGCGTGCTCACCAAGTCGCAGATCAATGCAGCGAGTGTCCAACTCGCCGCGCACAGCAACCCCAACAGTGCCCCTCCCTCGTTGGTTGAGGCCCTGATCGCCAGTCGAGTGGTGGAAGCACGCCAATTGAGCAAATTGCTGGCCGACGAGTTCGGCATGCCCTTGGTTGACTTGCCTGCGTTGCGGGTGCCCAACGTTGAGGCGATGGCTTTGGTCTCTCGGGCTTTGGCCACGCGTTACAACGTGTTTCCAATTTCCCGGGAGGGCGGCGTTCTTAAACTCGCGATAGCTGATCCTCTCGATGTGGACGCGATTGATAGTCTCAGTCACGTCATCAAGTTAACCATCGAGCCATCGGTTGCTCCAGCCAGTGATATCAAGCACGCCATAACGCGTTTCTACGGCAAAGATGCCGATGGCCTGAATGCGATGTTGGACGACTTTTCCATTGGGGGCGGGGAGGCGGTCGCCGTTTCAACTGTTCCCGTGGCTGGCATGGCCAACGTTGAAGACGGCGATGCGCCCATCATCAAGTTGGTTCACCAAATCATTCTGGAGGCGATTCAGCGCCGGGCCTCGGACATACATCTTGAGCCGTTGGAAAAGCGCTTCCGCGTCCGCTACCGAATCGACGGTGTGCTGGTGGAAGTCGAGAGCCCTCCCAAACGGCTTCAGCTCTCCATGATTTCACGCCTGAAAATCATGGCGAATATCTCGATCGCGGAAAAACGCATCCCGCAGGACGGTCGAATTCAGATCAACACAAGTGCAAAGCAGATCGACCTTCGTGTTTCATCCCTGCCGACTGCGCACGGTGAAAGTATCGTGATGCGTATCTTGGACAAAGATGGACTCCAGTTGGGGCTGCCCGAGCTTGGCTTTTTCAGTGACGACCAGGCGATTGTTGAGCGCCTAATCGCGTTGCCCGATGGTATCATGCTGGTTACTGGACCGACTGGCTCGGGTAAGACCACCACGCTGTATTCATGCCTACATTTCATTAACAAATCAGATCGTAAGATCATCACGGTTGAGGATCCGGTCGAGTATCAGCTGGCTGGTATCAATCAAGTTCCGGTCCGCCACGATGTGGGCATGACATTCGCTTCGGCTCTACGTGCGATGTTACGTCAAGCGCCCAACATCGTGATGGTGGGTGAAATCCGCGATTTGGAGACCGCTGAAATCGCCATCAACGCCTCGCTAACGGGCCATATGGTGTTTTCGACGCTGCACACCAATGATGCACCAGGTGCAATTACCCGCTTAATCGACATTGGTGTTAAGCCCTTCTTGGTTTCGACCTCGCTTCGCGCCGCCGTGGCACAGCGACTAGTGCGTAAGATTTGCAAGCAGTGCAAAAAAGCATTCACGCCTGATGCCAACGAACTGCGTTCGCTAAATATCACCCCTCAGCAAGCCGCTTCGGCAACATTTATGCGAGGTGAAGGCTGCCAGAATTGTAACGGCACCGGTTACCGTGGGCGTAATGGTATCTTTGAAATGTTCGTGGTGAATGAGGAGATTCAGCGCATGATCTACGAGAATGTCGGTACGGCCAAACTCCGCGATAAGGCCCGCTCCCTCGGCATGCGTACGATGCGTGAAGACGGCGTCCGCAAGGTGCTTGCCGGCCAATCAACGATTGATGAAGTCGTTTCCATTACCGTGGGTGACGCGAGCTAGGTTTTTAGTAACCATCCTCGATTCAAATGAGTTATGAAATGAACGATTTGCTGGAGTTGATGGTGGAGCAAGGCGCTTCCGACCTTCATCTCCAGGTCGGTCAACCGCCGACTCTTCGCCTGAGCGGCGGGATGGTGCCGATTGATGGGCCGGCCTTAACCCCTGCCGATACTGAAAAGTTGATGCTGGCGATCACCCCAGATAATCACCAGCAGGGGGTTAAGTTAAACGGTGGCGCTGACTATGGTTTTGCCTACCAGGAAAAAGCTCGTTTGCGCGTAAGTATTCTGCGGGCCAAGGGAAATTACGGTTTGGTGCTTCGCCAGATCCCTAATAAAATGTTTAGTCTTCGCGAGATCGGCCTGCCCGATAAAGTGCGCGAACTACTCTATCGTCCCCGTGGTTTGATTTTGGTAACGGGTCCGACCGGATCTGGCAAGTCGACCACCTTGGCTTCGATGGTGAATTATATTAACGAGACCCGTGATGGTCACATTATCACCATCGAGGATCCGATTGAATATTACCACCCACACAAACACTGTATCGTCACGCAACGTGAAGTGGGCGTAGACGTTCCCAGTTTCTCCGAGGCCATTCGTCGCGCGTTACGGCAAGACCCCGATATTATATTGGTGGGTGAAATGCGCGACTTGGAGACGATTGAAGCCGCCATTAGCGCTGCTGAAACGGGCCACCTTGTATTTGGAACCCTTCATACCAATGGTGCAGCGAAGACGATTGACCGTATCGTCGATGCATTTCCTGCAAACATGAAGGACATGATTCGCACGCAGCTCGCCTCATCGATCGTAGCGGTCATTTCCCAGGTGCTGTGCCGGAAAATAGGTGGCGGCCGAATTGCCGGTTATGAAATCATGGTTAATACTACCTCAATCGCTGCGCTTATCCGCGAGAATAAAACCTTTCGGATTTCCTCAGATATTCAAACGGGGGCCAGTCTGGGAATGATTACCATGGACTCCCACCTGATGAGTTTGGTTAACAACGAGTTGGTTACAGCCGATGAGGCACTCGATAAGGCTCAGGATGTTTTGGTCATGCGCGAGAAACTCCTCGCGATGGGCGCCGAACTCCGCAAAATATAACAATAAGTCGTTTCTTCGCGTAATCCCTTTTTTAGTTCTACCCCTATGTTTGAAAGCCACAGTTATACTATTCTAGAGCTTTGCCGTGATCAGCATCTGGTCGCTCCCGCTACACTCAATGACCTCAATGAGGAGCATAAAGCCACAGGCAAACCGATTGCCACGCTCCTCATTGAAATGGGGTTGTTAGATAAGGAGATGCTCCTACGTAAAATCGCGGAGCACTTAGGTTTGGAATATCTGGAGGGTAATATCGGTGATATTACCAATGAAGTAGCAGGTTCAATTCAAGCCAACTTAGCACGTATGTACGGAGTGGTTCCGGTACGGGCAGATGCCGTAAGCATCGACTTAATGGCCATCGATCCATTTAATAATCAGGTGATCGATGACCTCACCTTTGCGCTCGGTAAGGATGTGCGCCTAGTGGTGGTTGATCCGGGCCGCGTCGAGGGGTTGCTAAAACTTCATTATGGAGAAGACGATGCCACCATCGATGATCTCCTCAAGGAGATATCGGTCGATGACCATGACGGTCCAGGTAAAGGCGGCAAGGATCTTTCGGCCCACGATTTGGAGTCGATGGCCGGACAAACCCCAATCATTCGCTTCGTCAATCTGGTGATCGGACAGGCAATTCGCGACAAGGCATCCGACATTCATTTTGAGCCCTTTGAGCACGAGTTTAAGATTCGTTATCGTATCGATGGAGCTCTCTATGAAATGGCCCCGCCGCCTCCGCACCTTGCGTTGCCCATAGGCTCCCGTATTAAGGTCCTCGCTGGTCTTAACATTGCGGAACGCCGTATTCCCCAGGACGGCCGTATTAAACTCACTATTGGTGGCCGACAGGTCGATCTTCGTGTCTCCACACTACCGACACAATTTGGCGAATCGATTGTATTGCGTGTGCTCGACCAATCGGCCGTACAATTGGATATTTCTGCACTCGGTATGCCTACAGATGTATATGATGGCATTACTGAAATCATTAAGCGTCCCAATGGTATTTTCATTGTTACTGGGCCGACCGGGTCGGGTAAAACGACCACGCTTTATTCAGCACTGCGCGTGATAAACACCCCCGATCTGAAGCTTCTTACAGCCGAGGACCCTGTTGAGTACGAAATCGAGGGTATTATGCAGGTGCCGGTTAATCATAATGTCGGACTAAGTTTTGCCGCCGCGCTGAGGTCGTTCCTGCGTCAAGATCCTGACGTGATCATGTTAGGTGAAATCCGCGACTTGGAGACGGCTCAGATCGCCATCCAAGCTGCGTTAACTGGACATTTGGTGCTTTCAACCCTTCACACCAACGACGCCTCGGGCGCGGTTACACGTCTTGTCGATATGGGCGTTGAGCCGTTTCTTATCGCTTCATCACTTGAGGCGGTGTTGGCACAACGTCTCGTTCGCCGCATCTGCAAGTCCTGCCGAACGGCCTATGAACCCCCTGCAGTGCTCCTACAACAACTTGGGATCGACCCTGTGGATATCGGTAACCGCGAATTCTTCTATGGAAAGGGTTGTGATATTTGCAGCAACAGCGGGTACAAGGGACGTATGGGCGTTTACGAGTGGTTGCGCATGAGCGAGGGCGTACGAGACTTAGTGGTGTCTCGCGCCTCGACCTTGGTTATCAAACAAAAGGCTCTGGAGCAGGGAATGCGCACCCTTCGCGATGACGGCTTGCGTGCAATTTTCGACGGCGCCACGTCAATCGAGGAAATCGTAAAGTATACTTAATCGACCCTATTCTAATACTATAAAAAAGCAGTTTTCCGTATTTTATAAATCACCCCAACCCCAATTATGACTAAATTCACTTACAGTGCTATCGAGTCCGCATCCGGAAAAGAAAAAAAAGGTATCGTTGAAAGCGTATCAGCCGAGCAAGCTTCCGCTGAATTAAAGGCCATGGGGCTAATCCCCACGTCCATCGCCGTTGAAGCAGCCAGTGTGAAGCCGGTAGCCGTTGCCAAAAAAGAGGTTAAGAAAGCATCGGGTTCCCCGGTTAAGGTTGAGGCTGGCACGGTTAAAAAGAAAAAGCCGGGCATTACCTTTGGCCGTATTCTTAACAATCAAGCACTGACGGTTTTTACCCGCCAGTTAGCCACTCTGGTTAATGCTGGTATGCCGATTATGCGGAGTTTGGAGACGCTTTCGCGCCAAGAGAAAAACCTTCTTTTTAAGGAAGTGATTGAGTCACTGGTGGACAACATTCGCTCAGGTGGAAACTTCTCCGACGGACTGCTCCAGCACCCCAAGGTTTTTGATCGTCTTTATGTTAACATGGTCAAGGCCGGTGAAGCCGGTGGCGTACTCGGTACGACTCTGGATCGCTTATCCCGATTCATGGAAAAATCTGAAAAGATCAAGGGGAAGGTGAAGGCTGCCATGACGTACCCTGTGATCATCGTATTCGTCGCGGTCGCCATTGTCGGTGCGTTGATGGTTTTTGTGATTCCGCAGTTCGAGAAAATCTTCTCGGGCATGTTAAAGGGGCAGTCGATGCCGGCGTTAACTCTTGGAGTCCTTGCGGTGAGTAACTTCGTGAAAAACCACATCATTATCACTGTAGGGGTTGGTGTGGTTGGTTATTTCGCCTTTAAGGCATGGCACAAAACGCCTAAGGGCACGCGTGTAGTGGACTGGCTGCTCCTGAATTCACCTGGTGTCGGGCCGCTCTTCCTGAAGTCATCGATTAGCCGTTTCACCCGTACGTTGGGCACCTTGCTGGCTTCTGGCGTACCTATTCTCCAGGCCTTGCTCATCACTCGTGATACGTCAGGTAATGTTCATGTATCTGACGCACTTAACCTTGTTCATGATCGAGTTAAGGAAGGTGACAATGTTGCTCGTCCACTTGATTCTACCGGGGTGTTCCCGCCCATGGTTACATCGATGATTGAGGTCGGTGAAGAAACCGGCGCTCTCCCCGAAATGCTTAATCGTGTCGCCGATACTTACGATGATGAGGTAGATAACTCGGTTGCAGGTCTCACCTCGATTATTGAACCGATCATGATCGTTTTCATGGCGGTTGTTGTGGGCACCATCGTGATCGCCCTGTTCTTGCCGATCGTTAAGATCATCCAAACGCTGTCTTAATCACGGCTCACGTAGGGTGGAAGCGGCGGCCTTTAATCAGGCGTCACTTCCGCCGGGCCCAAGCGGCGGATTTTGAGGTGCGGCAGTTAGATTGAATAAACGCGTTCGACGGGCCCCAGTGCTGTCTTGAGGCCGGATCCGGTCAGCTGGGGCACTGTAGGCCTTCCGCCGATAGCCTTCGCGCGACGGATCGCGTGCGCAGGTGAGTTGATAATCCTGCATTCGGGCGAATAGCCCCAGCAATTGTTCCGGCATCGGGTAATCGTCGAGACCGGAACGTTGTAATGCGAGGAGGAGTTCGTGAGTCGCTTCCAGTGTCGAAAGGCAGCCTTCCACGGGTTGTTGTTTGATCACGTAGCGACTCGGTGCCGAGGGGGTGAACATGAGGCGTGGCAGCCTTTGCAGCGAGGGACTGAGGCGAAGCATTTTTTTCGCCAGCGACCACGTTGCATCGAGTAAGAAAACCACCAGCTGCCGATCGCCAATGTCGGCGGCTTGGAGATCGCCTTTGGATAGATTGCGTGCCCCTGCACTCGGATACACGAGCATGGGCAAGTTACGTGGATCGTGTATCAGCGCCTGGACGGATTCGTGGTCATCGAAGCCCACGCCCATGTGGATTTCGCTTTGGGCCAGGCAAAGGTGTGTGAGCCTTCCGGTGGCGGCTTTCTCGTGCTTGAATTCCTTCGGGTGCATGAGGAAAACGAAACGTGTTTTCGATGGCATCGCAGTGATCGATGGGCACCAGCACAGCGATTTAGGCCAAAAACATCGGTAACACGTTTCACGACTCATGATGTAAAATGTAATTCGAACTAAGAGGTGGCCGTCGTCGTGGCATTGATGCGCGAGGCAATGGATTTCACGTAATCCGTTTCACTTAGTAGGTACGCGGGGGGGGGGCATCAGGGTGAAGGTG
>JBILJE010000247.1:0-4870 GCA_044377395.1 Rariglobus sp.
GGTGAAGGCGTTCACGGATAACGGCTATAAAGGCCCGATTGGCCTGCAATGCTACTCGGTGCCCGGCGACGTGGACGAGAATCTGAAGGCCAACATCCAAGCGTGGAAAAAAATTGTCGAGAAGGCCTACCCCGATAAGCCCAAATCGTAGCCTGATCCATGCAGTCGAAGGCGAGCAGCGAGGCGATATGGCGAGCGCATTTCAGTGACGAACGACCAAGGAATACCCGAAGGGTATTCCTTGGTCGTTCGTCACTGAAAGATGCCGATAGATCCCCTCGATTCAACACTCTCGACTGCATGGTTCCGGCTTAGTCTAAACTTGAACTCGAATTAGAATCAGGGGGTGGTCTTGGCGCCAGGTGAAGGCGGGACGGTGACTGTGAGGAGCCGGGGCGTCGAGCCGGGGATCAAAGGCGGACTATAGGTCAGGTTCACCGCCATTCCGGGCCTGAGTGCAGCAGCGAAATCGCTCAGCTGGTTATTGCGTGCCCAGGGCTGAAGGCCCGGAACTTTGAAATGGGTGAATGAACCATGACGATACATGATTTCGAAGGTGCGACCGTCGGACAATTCCAAGATGCCATTGCAGGGCTGGGGATGGACGGCGGGCGGAGTTAACGAACGGATGGTTCCGGTGGCCGCACCAAAGCGTGATCGCAGGGCGATGGCCTGGCCGGCATCGTCGAGGGTGATCTCGACTCGGTCTCCCGTGTTTGGCCCGGCCTGAGTTGGTTTAGCGTCCTCGATGTCGGCACGACGCTCCTTGATCACCGGGGTGGCAGCGGTGATGTGAAGCGGATTGTAGACCGCCAAGCTTGGATCCTGGACCTCGTAGCGATCCTTGCCGGTGCGCAGCGCGGTCAGGACTCGGCCTGGCACCCGTCCGGTGTGCTTGGCGAGGAATCCATCGCTACCGAACGGTGGTTTGGCGATCACCGAGCAGGACGCGGTCGCCCAGCCGGAGGCATCCGCTTGCACGGCTCCGGCTGGATCGGCGGTTAGGCGGATACGGCCATCGTCCACTTGCAGGGCATAACGTCCTTTGGGTTCTAGGCCTCCGCAACGGATCTCGGCTACGAGCGCGGTGTCGCCTTGGATGATGAGCTCTATCCCGTTCCCGGCAACCTGGCTCAATTCGACCAGGCCGACCGCCGCAGGATCCTTCCAGGTAACCGTGATCGGGTAGGGGCCGAGCTGCCCCATGCCCCGAACGGCGAAGCGGGCTGGCAGCAGCAGGGAATGGGCGCCGCTCAGGAGTCGACGTGCTTTGTTAGCTTGGCCGCTGGCGATCAGGCGTTCTGCTTCGCTGAGGGTCTCGGCGGCACCACCGGCGGCACGGTGGCGGGCGAGCAGCCGTTCGGTAATGGTGCGTTCCTGCAACCACAGACGGCGGGTGCGCATTTCGCGGTTGGTCGGGCGCTCCCCTATCTGTTGACCACTTGTACGAGTCCAAGCGTAGCGAACCGAAACCTTCTTAAGTCCGGTCTCGGTTTTTCCCTTAGGGGTAATGAATTCGATCCCCACATAACCCTGATTCATGCCTTGGAGGGCCGTGCCCAGGGAAAGTTCTGCCGTACATTGTCTGGGCCAGTAGGGTGTTCGGCTGAACTGTTCGGCTGACATCACTGACACTTCTTGCAAGGATTCCATGTCCGCTCCCGCCAGGATCCTGACCTGGCTGGCCTGCTCAGTCTTTTGGGCCCGGCCAAAATCGAGATGGATAGATAGGTCTTTGGGTAATACTTTGCCATTCGCATCGATACGCAGCACCAGGCGTCCAGGCTTGTTCGGATCAGCCAAGATAAGGGTCTTGCTCATGTTTTTTGACAAGTCCGTGTTAATGGCCTGCACCACGGTGCTTTGCTCAGCGAGGGTGGGCATCCGTGCAAAGGTGAGCTCCACCAAGTTGCGCACGTAATGGCGAGCGGGGAGGCTCAGGCGTTCATCCACTCCCGCGAGCGCTTGACTGAAGGTGGCGGCGTCACCGGAGAATTCCTGATAACATGCGATATGCCCCATTCCCCACTGGTACAATTTATCCAAGTAGGGGATGTCGAGAATCGGACGAAACAGATTGACCATGGCCAGGCTACCTTGGCTGGCGATGTAATCGGATATGGACGGGTTGACGTATTCCAGTGGTTCCCCTCCCGCCCAGGCGTAGTCGTTGATGCCGTTCTGCCAACCTTCCCACTGGGGATCAAACAGGGGAAAGGCCTGATTTAGAAAAGGATGGGAATAGACCGCATCCGCCAATTGCGTGGAGGGCAGGTGGACTTTGCCTCGGTCCACCGCGATGACGTCTCGTCCGAGGCCATCGGCAATCGCCCGGCATCGTTCCGCGAAACGGACGGTGAGGATATTAAACATCCACTTCCGTGACTCCGGAGTCAGATTGCCTGGTTCGAGCTTCACCCCATCACGGGCGGCGGCGGCCACCATTTCAGGGGAGAAATCCCCGAAACCACCCTCCCACCAGTAGGAGGGTCCCTCGTCGCCCACCAGGTAAATGTCCGTCGGGCGTGTTCCCTGGGCAGCCAGCAAACCGACTCGCTCCCCTACCATGCGCGCCGTCAGGCGTGAACGATCAACGATGAACGTGTTGAGAGTTGGAGCGCCAGCGGTTGGCCAGATTGTGCCGCCTGGGGTAGCGGGCCAGGTGGGGGCATACCGTTTGGTCACGGGGTTGTAGACCGCCTGACTATAGCGCAGATCATAAAAATCTCCGCCGTTGCCATCCAGCAGGCTGGGATGGCCACCCCAGTCGCCACCCATGAACTTGTATTGCCATTGAAGATTGCTGGTTCCCGCAGTGCGGATGGCGGTATCGATCTTCGCTTGGAGATCAGCGCCGTTATGGCTCAGGTAGTTGCTGGTCGTTTGAAATCCTGGAGCGAGGGCCGAGCTCTCGGTGAAGTGCTTTCGCAATTCTTGCCAGGCCGCTGGATCGCGATCCTTAGGCAGGTCTCGTTCCTCCTCGAAGGTCACTTGTTTCCCTGGCTTTCCGACCCAGCCCACTAACACCTGTGCCTGAGCCAGCATGCCCATCGGCCTCCAGGTGCCGTTCCTCTCGGCAAGTTGATTGAAATCCCCGTAGCCCCAGATGCGACCGATGGCCACCGGGGCCTCGCCCTGGTTGCATAAAGTCACGTTCATCCGGCCATCGGGTGCGAGGTGCCGTGGGACATCGACGAAGTAATGGTTGGGACCTGTTCCCACTTGGTGGTAGGTGCGAAAGTAGACCTCGGTGCCGTTCACCTCCACAGTGTAGCCGAACACCTGGGGGTGGCGGTTATGGATTTCTTGAATTTCGAGCAGAAGGGGGGCATTTCCGCGCCCTGCATCCAGAGTGAACGTTAGGCGGGATCCTTCCTTGGCAAGGATCCGTACGGAATCGGAGCGCGAGAGGGCCCCCAGCACGGTGGCCATGCGGTCACTGTGCACAGTTCCAGACGTGGTGAGCCGGTGTTCTTGTTCAGAGCCAGTCTGCCCCAGTGAAACTACAACAGGCTGGGTCTTAGTTAAATCCGTCCCCCAGGCGTTGATGGCGCTCAAGGTGATTGTTAAGAAGAGGGTAAGGCGCATTTTGGGGTTTTATTGGTGATAATCAGACGAGTGATGTGACAAGGCCTTGTAACCTGTCGGAACTGAAACCTGACTGATAGGAAACAGGATCTCTTTGGGGAACTGACTGAGAGCGGGGGGTAGCTGACGCAGTAACGTGCAAACACGGACATTTATTCGTTTGCTTTTCTATATAAGGTATTTACAAGAAAAGCAAAGCGACTTTTGGGAGGAGAAATGGGGGTATACCTGCCAAAATAGGGTGTCCGCAGCAGCAGTGGTGGTGATATTGCCACAAAAGAAGGCAACCATAAAAAAGATGGACGCTTGGCTGAATTACATCCGCTTGTAATTTATGTAGTCGTTTCTGTGTTATCGGCTGCCGTGGTCGTGTCGTAGCTCGACGCCACGGGCGGCGTTGACCTCGGCATGACCAAAGATGCGTTCCACCGCGTGGGTGACGGGTTCAACTGCGGCGCAATTGAGCCACGCCAAGGTTCGAGTCTTTGAGCGGAAAGTGCCCCTTTTTGAACTTAGTCATGAAAAAGCGCCGTCTTGGCCGACGGCGCTTTTTCACGGGTAAACCTAGAGGTTTATTTGTTTATGAGAATGGGACGGCCGTCAGCGTCGACCGAGGTGTCGTGGGGGACTTGAATGGTGCGCCCATCGCTCGTGGTTTCTGTCCGCCAAGTGCGCACGGTGCGCGGTTCGTTGGTGAAGGGTTTTTGGGCCCCGCTAACCGTTCCTTCGACAGCCCCGACGGCCGCCCCAACGACATTGCCGCCAACCACGCCGACTGCATTGCCGACCGCTTGCCCAATAGCGGGTCCGGGGTGGGCGGGGTTGGTCGTCGATTTACCTGCGGGACTGGTGCAACTGGTCAAAAGCGGGGCGAGGATGAGCAATCCGCCGAGAAAACAACGAGCGCGCAAATGGAGGTTCATAAATAAGGGATTTGGAGTGTTGCGGCCTGAAGCCTACCTAGGGGCTTCGCGTGCGCAACCGGGGATTATCGTTTGGGGTATTTGGTGAAAACCAGTAGCATTTAAAGCGCTGGAACGAAAGTAGTGCGGAGCTTTAGCCCGCATCGCTAATTGCAGCGGAGGGGGAATCCGTTGCAAACCTGCGGGCTGAAGCACCGCACTACCGCAGAACTCAATCGGGCACTCGAATGTTACGGCCTGTTATGTTTTTCGTATGCCGCTTTTATAAATACGTTATAAGGGCATGCGTAAATAATGCCCAGAAATTGCCTCACGGCTTAGGGCCCGAGTTGCTCAATGGCTTATCATTGTTGAAAGCG
>JBILJE010000248.1:0-4868 GCA_044377395.1 Rariglobus sp.
TCTCCGGAGCGATTCGCCGACGCATATCCCAAGTAATTTCCGCGCCTTTGGGTGCGAGCTTGCTGAGCAGCACCGCGGCCTCCTCAACCACGTCCAGCGGCTTCCACGTGTGCTCGCTTTCCGCCAATCCGAAAAGGTTCGCGTAGGCCCACACCCGGCTGACGCTGAAGGGCGCCTCGCCCGCATTGCGCAGGGTGACCTCCAATTTCCCGTCGGGAACCAGTGCGGCCGGTACGGCCACGAAAAAACGGTTCGGCCCGGCCGCAAGCTCTTCGTAGGTGCGAAAGTAAAGATCCGTGCCGTTTACGGCCACGGTGTAGCCGAATACATCCGGCCTGCGGTCGTGGATTTCCTCTACTTCCAGCCAGACCGGCCCGCCCTGGGTGCCAATGGATCCCGGATCCAAGTTTAAGGAAAAAGTGGCGGTGGCGCCGGTGCCGCGCACCGTCGCCACGGGATGAGTTTCCCTCACCGAGCCCATCTCGACCGTCAGCGACTCGTGAACGATGCCCGCGCCGGACAGCGCCCCCGCCAAGGCGTTGGCGACGCCCGTGAGGGGCTCCTGCACTTTGGGCGAAGGCGGTTTATCCGAGGACGTGGCGGGGGCGCAGCCCGGGCCCAGCAACAACGGCAAGGCGAGCGCGATTAAGCAACCGAGGTAACGAGACGGGGTGGCCAGGGGCGAGGGGGCGGGCATGCGGAAAGGGTATAGTCTGGTTTAAATAACAAGCGGCTGTATTAAACAAGTTGGAATCCGGGATTTACCGGGACTCGGGGCAACTCTTTGTGCATTCGATGCACTCCGTGCGATTCGTGGTTACCCTTCATTTTTCACCTGCGGAATGCACGGAAAAAACGGAGCGAAATTGTCCCCGAATGAACGAAATCGGACCCGTTTAACCAAGCCTATGGTTAGGCCCCTTCATGCTTGAAGTGAAGCCAGACAAGGAGCTTCTTCCCGTTACTGGGGTTGATGTAGTCAAGCCACACTTCTTCTCCATCTTTTATCGTGCCGGACACATAGAAGTCGCGTGATGAAATCTCACTGAGCGTCTGCTTGTCTGAACCCTTGCTGGTGATCAGCTCCGAAACGGTGAGTTGAGTGGTGTAGACGATGCGGTCGCCTATGATTTGCGGCGTAGCCTTGACTGTAATGCCGACAAGAACGGGCTTAAATGCACTGGGTGCAAGACTCGCGGGTTGAAGCTCGTTAGCGACTACAATCTCTACTTCCTGGCCTGACTTCGTGGTGACGCGGGGCTCACTAAGCAGGACCGTTTCTTTGGCTTGGGCGAGCTTCGCCAAGTCGTGTGGCAGGGATCCCTTGCTTGACTCGAAGAACTTGGCTTCGACGGTGATCTGTTCGGCTGTCAGTAGCGACGCTGTCAGAAGACTTAATAGCGCGTAGAGGACGGTGGATTTCATGTTGGGGTTGTGGTTGGGGTTGTGGCAACGCGTGCTGGATCTCCACGGTGGCGGGTGCTTGGATCGCGGTTAAATTTTATTATGGCAAGCGCTTGTATTGAGCAATACTAAACAGGGGTGCGCCTGGCCTCGGGTTATACTCTTTATCAGCCAAACCGGGGCTTTAACGCAAAGTCGCAGAGACGCAAAGAAAGCATTTGCTCAAAACGAGTTGTCTCATGCTTCGCGCCTTAGCGTCCTTGCGTTAAAAGTCCTGAATAGCTGTGTAATGGGAATTAGTCCTTCGGTCGCTTCGCTGCCAGGCAGCCCCCCCCCTGTTGAGGGGCTGCCTGACCGGGTAGCCAGGCTTCGGTCACTCCCGGGCGAAGACCACGAACAGCCCGCGGCGGGCGGGGAGCGTCAGTTCCACTGCTGCTCCCTGGCCGGTGCGCTTGGCCTTCACGGCGGTGGTGGTGCCATCGAACGGATTCCAGACCTCGGCCTTGCCCTTGGCCTCGAAGGTGAAGGTGCCTTTGAACGGGCGGGTGTCGTTGTTGATCACGTAATACACCTCCGCCTGGGGCAGGGATCGGCGCTGGTAGTTGATCGCCGGGGTGCTCGGGCTCACCCGCAGGTCGGGGGTGCCGCTGGTCTGGATCGCCCGGGTGAAGGCGGCTTCGGTGACGGTGTGGCGCACGGTCTTGGATGCCTGACCCCAGAGTGCGTCCACCAATGTGGCGAACTCGGCCCGGTCGGCCCCATCGGCACGGACCGACGGCACAGTTGCGTAGGACACTAGCGTGCCTCCGGCTTCGACGAAGCGTTTGAGCTGGCGCAGCGAGCCCAAGCGCAGGGTGGTGACATGGGGCAGGACAAGCACGCGGAAGCGTTGGTTGCCAAAGACCAGTTCGCCGTTCTCCACTTTGGCGCCTTCCAGCGTGTCTTCATCGAGGTAGAAAAAGTCGCGCTGAGCGGCGAGCGTCAGCTCGGTCACCCGACGCCACGCGCGGTCGACGTCGGCAGCCTTGGGGTTGTCATCCACAAAATGCACGTGCCGGTTGGTCGGCTTGAAGTGGGCCTGGACGGAGGCCATCGGGTAGAGGATGCCGACCTCGGCGACTGGCCGCCCGTCGCCGAGCACCCGGTTCAACCGGCCCACCAGATCGTTGAAACGACCCAGCTCCTCGGCCGGGTACTCGTCTTGAACGGTGATGGTGGTCAAGGTGTTGATACCCATCGCCGCCTGCCAGCTGTAGTGTTCCATGACCTCTTCAATCGGCGTTTGCTGGCGGCGCGTGTCCCAGAACGCTTCGGACATGGTGTAGGGGCGGCCGTAGAGTGCGCTCACCGAGCTGGCCAGCTTCGGAGTGACGGCGCCGCCATCGGTGTGCGAGCCGGCCGCCTGCCCGTACTTGCACCACAGCACGTCGATGCCGGGCCAGTCCAGAGCCTTCAGGGAGGGGAAGGCGTTCCCGTAGAAATGGGCATGGTAAATCAACGACTCTTCCCAGAGCAGATGACCGGCGGAGGCGATGCCATGGCGCGCGCACCAGTCGCGGACTTGCTGGTAGTAGGCGTCGGCGATCTGCTGGCCCAGCATGTCGTAGAACGCGCAACGCCACCACGCCGCCTCCGGTACCGTGTCGTCAACGAGGGCGGGCAGACACTCGCGAATGTCGCGACCCGTGCGCTTCTTGAACAGGTCCGGCAGGCCGTGGTACCAGGCGATCGCCGGGTGGGGTTGATCGGTGTCGCTGAGGAAGCCGGTCATCAGCGACACCTCGTCGGTGAAGCTGGCGGTGATCGTTTTGCCAAAGTACTCGGCGAAGCGCGCATAATACCGCTCATGGGTGATGTCCAGGAAACGGCGCACCGCCTCCGGATCGAGCATGTTGGGATAGGGGGCGCCGGTGGGTACCGCGTGGGTGCCAACATACAGGCGGTTCTGCACGAACGCCATCAGGCGCCAGCCTCCCCAGCGCGTCGCCGGGAGGGTGGTGCGCAGTTCGCCGTCGCGCGCCATGGCGGTCAGGTCCAGCGGCGTGCCCTCGAAATCGATCGAGTTTTGGGCCAAGGGAAACGCCACCACGTAGAACGGTTTTCCGGGCGGAAGTTTCCAGATGGTTTCCGCCGAGGCTTTGCCGCCGGTTTCCCCGCTTTTCACAAACTGGGTGGCCACGAACAGGCCTTGAGCTTCCAGATCAGGCCGGCCCTCCAGCACCTGCCTGCCCGCCTTGCCGCTGGGATAGCCGTCCTCATCGTAGATCCAGGCCGTCATGCCTTGCTCGCGAACCGCCTGGAGGTAGCTGCCGTAACGCTGCCAGCCGGCCTCGTCTTTAAGGTAACTAAAGCCTTGGGGGTAGACGGCATTCATGCCACCCCAGCGGCCGGCCTTCAGGTCGGTCACCAAGGAGGTGCCGTCAGGGTATTTGCGCTGGTTGAGGGGTTTGGCCCGAAAGGGGACCTCGGGTTGTGCGAAACTGGCCCGCAGGGTGGCCATTGAGGGCGCCGGGTCGGCGGGGAGCGATGTGGCTGGAAGCGTTGTGTAGGTGCCGATGGCCACGAGGATCAGGGGTAGGAGTTTGGGGAGCATAAAAATTAATTTGATGTCGGTGCGGCGCCTTCAGGGGGGGCTGCACCGGGGGTGAGGTGTTTTCGGTAGGGGGGGCGACGGGTCAGCCGATCTCGATCAGTTCCATGCCGAGCAGGGCGGCCAGCTTGCGCAGGCGCGGGATGGCGTGGCCGACCCCGACCGCGCAATGATGCGCCGGTCCGGCACGGTTCCACGCCTCGACAAAGGCCCGCGCCCCGCAGGCAAAGCGATAACGGCTGTTGGTGTTGCCGATCTCCAGAATCGGCCCCGGGACCGACTCGCCTTGGGCGGCGAGCAGCTGCAGGCGGCCGTCCCGCGTCTGCACCACCGAGAGCAGTGTGACCGGGCCGTGCCGTACCGACATTTCCACCGAAAGGCCGCGGCCAACCTTGCCGTGAAAGACGGACAGCGGCCGCACCTTGGTCCGACCCTCGGCGATCGCAATGTGTCCGGGGCCGTCGTGCCCCATCAGGACCACGTCGTCGCGGAAATCCATCGCGTAGTACTCGGTGAACGAGCCGCCGATCCCGAAGCTGTCCAGGATCTTCATGGCTTGCACGTTCTTGATTTCCATCTCGCCGGCTACGGGGATGCCGCGGGCGGTCAGCAACGAGGTGCCGAGAATGATCGAGGAGATCGTGTCCTCATTGTCGGGATTGCCCGTGCCCTGATAATAGTAAGCGAGGGAGCCGAGGCGGTGGCGCTCGACCAGCCGGTCGAGGGCGACCGAGGTGCGCGCCGCCCGCTCCAGCTCGTCGCTCGGGCAGTCCGGCTGCACGTCGAACGCCTCGGAAAAATCGGCCACCCGGGCGCGGATCGCCGGGGCGCTCACCTCGCGCCGCAGCGCCGCCAGTTCATCGACCTCGATGAT
>JBILJE010000036.1:0-16303 GCA_044377395.1 Rariglobus sp.
AAATTAGCGACCAGGAAATGGACTCACTGCACCTCGTTACCGACCCTTTTCATGGAGAGTGGAATTACACCATCCTGCCGAAACCAATATCTAAAATCGATACGGTTATTTACTGACAGTCCCTAAGCCGAGGGGTTGACTAAACGTGAGGCCGGGGAGTGCGTTGACCAGTTGGTAAGCGGTCGCGGGGGGCTCGGTGGGCACATTCAGCGTCGCGACCGGGATGCGCAGCTGGTTCGAGGGCGTCACCGTCACGGTTGCGGGCGCGGAGGTGCCGCCGGGGCCGGCCACGGTGTAGGTAAAGTTCACCGGCCCGAGATCCCCGCCGGAATGGGCATAAAGAATGCGTCCTTCCGCATCGGGTGTCGCGGTGCCAACCGCCGGGGCTTGGGCGATGACAACCGTGGAAGCAGTCAGCGGGCCGGTATCGTTAGCGAGTACGGCAATCCGCGTCTTTTGCCCCGGGTGGATCGTCACGGCGTCGGGCTGGGTGACGGGAGGCGAAGCGACGTCGGGGCCGGCCGTGCGACTCGCGGTGATTTCGGCCGGGGTGAGTGCGCGGTTGTAAACCCGCACTTCGTCATAGGACACGTTGGCCATCTCATTTTTACTCCAAAGCGAGCGTCCAAGCCAGTTGTTCACATCCTCGATCTGATTGAGTCGGAAACCGATATCGGTCGTGGCCGCGAGCACTCCATCCCGATACCAGGACAATCGGCCGCCGACGCTGGCAAAGGCACCGATGCCGGCCTCATACACGATGACATAGTGGTAACGCGTGCCCGCCACGGTCGTGAGATTAGTGTCCACCCGGCGGAATAGCCCGGCGGGGTCGGCAACGTCGGCGATGTCGTTGATGCCACCCTCTATACGCTGCTGTGAGATCGAGTTGCTACTGCGGCTCAGGCTAAGCGTAATCGAGTCGCTCGACTCCGTGACGCCCGGCGCGGTCGTCGCCAGCCCGGTGATCTCACCGGCAGCGCCGAGACCGTCGCCCGGAAGGTCGACGCGACCGAAATCGAACAAGCGTCCAAAAATCTTATAACTGAGAGGCGTAGCCCAGATTTCGAGGGTGAGGTGGGTCTTGCTGGAGACCAGTCCATTGGGCAGGTCGATGTAGGCCGAAATCGCGGAAGGGGCCTGGTTGCCAATAGTCGAGCCTGGCAGGACGATCGCGGTCCCGTTCGCGGTCGCTCCTTGGCCGCGCACGATGGCGGGCGCACCGGAGATTGCATCGAGGAAGGCGGTGCCTGAAGCGACTGAGCCGCTGGGTATGGTAAAGGACCACCGATTGACCAAGGTGGCTCCGGCAGGGCCTGCACCCAAAAGAGTGGCGAGCAACAACAACGTGGGGCGGACGAGCGAAGGGCGAGTCGGAAACTGCATGGGGTAAGTGGGTAGAAGCCTGAGTTACGGATAGACCCGAAGGGGTAATCTCCCTTAAATTACGCCCTTTTTATTTTTTTTCACCCATGGCGATTTTCGCCTATTCCCTATGGTTTTTTCCCGCTCTTGGGCGGCAGTTGGTCAGACCCATTACTTAGCCAAAACTCCGAGGCAGGAATACCCCTAAAGCTTTTATTCGGATGAAGATGCAATCAGCGGAGACCCTAACGGCGAAAGTGCGATGGAGCTTTTTATTAGTTCTTCGACAGTTTCAGCAGGTCGCCTCAGTCCAACAAGGCAATGAACCGGTTAACCACTGATGAGCCGGTAATCGCCACTGATAAAAAGCGAACCACTCCAACCGTAAAGCAGGTGCCCTTGCCTTCTAAGGTTTTCCGCCTTCATAGATTACATAGATGTAACGAATTCAGCCTGATACGCACTATCGTAGACCGGCGCTGACGCGCTTTAACGATCGTCCATTCCGCGGATTTATCAGTGCCCATTAGTGCTCATCAGTGGTTAACGGTTTGAGTCCTAGACTGAGCAGACACACAGCGGACGACCTCAGTGGTACTTTGTTACCCACCGAAAACGTCGAGGAATCATCGCCATTAACGCAGTCCGTCGCGCAGCACTTGCCTCCGACGGGCAGGACGGTTGGCTTTGACGGACATGTCGCTCTTTCGCACCCGTCGCTCACTCAAACCAGCCTCAATGGACACGGCCCGAGCGGTTTCAAGGGACTTACTCCTAAAAATCCTGGCCGACGCGCATCGCGCACCCACCCACGGACTGACCCAGCCCTGGCGCTTTCAGGTTTTTACCGGCCCGAGCCGCGAGCGACTCGCCGATGCCCTGCCCGAGCTTTACGATCGCATCACCCCTGAAGCCGCCCGCCAGGCCGACAAACGCGCGAAACTCAGCTCCGCGCCGCGACTCGCGCCTGTGGCCATCGCCGTGGCCGCCCGCGTCGAACCGCAGGGAAAAATCCCCGAGATCGAGGAAATCGCCGCCACAGCCTGCGCCGTGCAAAACCTTATGCTCTCGGCCCACGCGCACGGAATCGGTACGTTTTGGAGCACCCCGCCGGTGGTCATGAGTGCGGAATTTACCTGCTGGCTCGGCCTCGACACCACCCACCGTGCCCTCGGCCTGGTTTACCTCGGCTATGCGCAGGCAGGCATGGCTCCTGCCGAAACACCCAGACACCCCCTCGAAAACCACGTGGTGTTCCACGAACACCTGAGACAGTAGGTAAAACCCTACTTTTACAGATAATGTTAACCAATAACATTCAGCTTCTTATGCTATATCTTAAATTGAGACACATAAAAACCCCCAAAAAAAATTCAAAACGAGTATTGACGGAGCCCAACCGTTTTGGCTTGTTAGCCGTGTTCCCGCTTAGCGGGGACATTTTGGGGTAACCTAGAAAGCAAATGGCCGGTCGCTTAGGGGTAGGCGACCGGCCAACTATTTTTACAGCTGGCGAACCTTTCGCAGCCAAAACCCGACCAAGATTTTCCGCGTTAACGCTTTTTCGTGAACGCGTTACATCCATGCGCGCTCAAGATGAGCTTAATCAAGCTGGTTTCCAGGGGATCGAACACCTTGGGGTAAACACCTTGAGCTCACGCTCAAGGCCACGAGGACTATGCTCGCGAAGCGTGTGGCCTTGAGCGTGAGCTCAAGGTGGCCGGGTAAACCTCAATTTGTATGCTAGTTATTATTAAGCAGTGCTTTAAACCCGCACAGCCGTACGCCGGAGCGCTACTTGGGAAGCGCACCAACGCCACCTGCCTTAACCCCGCGTCACCGTTAAAAAAACGCAGCTGCCGCTCACTGCGGGCGCCACGGCTGCATCAGGCGCCAGACCAAGCCTGTACGAAGGTTTTCCGCCATCAGCAGCGTGATGCCTTGATCGATCCCGATCACGTCGGTGCCGATCCAGCCGGTCTGCGGGTTAAACGCGTCGGCAAAACCGTAGGGCCCATAGATTTTGTCGCCCCAGCGGGTGTGCAGCTCTCGCAGGACCGCCAAACACTCGCCCGGCACAAAGGGCAAAGAACCCGCCGCCGCGCAGGGCACCACCGTGCCGTCGATACGCGTATCCACCTCTCCGGCACGCACCGCTGGACCACCCCAATCAATATAACCAGCCGCTCCGTCCGAGGACGTGAGCCCCCAGACATTTTCCTCGTAGCCGGGAAAGCGCGCGCGGAGATCGAGGCAAAATTGTTTTTGCGCCCGCGTGGCCGCACAGGCGTTGGCAAAAAAGTTAAGCCCGCTGACCGGGTCGGTGTAGCTGCGCCAATCCATCCACGCCTGGGGAAACTGGTGCACGAAGAGCGGCGGGTGTTGCAAGAAGCGCTCGCCGGCGTAGTCCACCCAAGGCTCGCGCCGCCAGGCGGTCCAGGTCGAGGCGGGGGCACGACGGGTCGCCCCATGCACGGCAAACCAGGTCATCCCGTAGTGCTCCGAATACTGATCCCAATAATAGGGCATCATCCCGTGCTCCGGTGTCCAGCCGTGGCGGATACGCCCGGCGTCATCCACCAGCCACGGCCAATCGACGCGGGCCTCGATCGCCTGGGCCAAGTCAGCCACCGCGCCGCCAAAGTACCGCCCGGCCGACAGGGCGCCGAATACCGCGAGCGCCGTATCAATGCTTGAAGCCTCGCAATTCCATGCCCTTGCACAGGTGCGCATATCAACGAAATGAAAAAAGAAACCGCGCTCGTGGGGCACGTCGCGCCACAGGGTGCGCAGCACGCGTTCGGCGCAGGCGCGGCACTCGGCGTGCGACTCCCAGCCCCGCTCCGCCCCGATCACCAGCGCAGTGAGGCCAAAACCGACAGCGGCGATGCTCGCCATTTCCCCTGGCTTGGATCCGTCGCCCCTGGCCCGGTCGGGAATCAAGCCGGTGTGCGGATGCGCCGTATCGAAAAAATACCGAAAAGCCCGCCGTTCCACGTCCTCCAGGAAAAGGTCATCGGTCATGGTCGGAGTAAGCCCTGCTCCGCCCAACGAGGCAAGCCCGCGGCCGAGCGTTAACGTTACCCGCCCTTGGCGCTACCGCGTGGGCTCAAACCCTACCATCTTGGCAACCCCAAAAACTGAAAAACTTATCCGCATTCCGATTGTGAATAACTTGGTAGAAACTTGCGCTTGAATCCGCCCGACCCTTACCCGTTATTCCCCCCCCGCTTATTCAACCGGATCGCTCCGGTGGCTCTTTGATACGTCTTCGTCCGATCCGCTTGCCGCACCGCCCCCACAAAAGCACCCATCACGCTAGATAACAGGCACTTAATTTAAACCTGCCGCTTAACCCACATTAACGATGGCGCGCCCCCTTTTTGCCCTCCAACGTTGCGACCAGTTTTGATCCCGACGACGTACCCTCCAACCACCGCTCGGCGCTACGTGTGAATAATTTTCAGTTCAGCCCATTTCCGCCCTCACTTTCATGCCTCCCGTAACCACCTCCACGTCCCTTTGGGAAATCGTCAAAAGCGATTTCAAAGGACTCTTTCCTGAGGATGTTTACCAACTCTGGTTCGAGCCGATTATCTGCCTCGAAGCCACGGAGGACGCCCTGACCCTCGGGGTGCCCAATGATTTCGCCGCGATCTGGATCAACGACAACTACCTCGACCTGATCGTCCAGCGCCTGCGCCTGGCCGCCGGCCGGGCGGTTACCGTCAAGCTGAAGAAATCCACTGCCGCCGCCGATTCCCCCAGCGCCGCCAGCGAAACCGCCCCTGCGCCCCGCGCCAAGCCCGCCGCCGCCAAACGCACCGCCCGTTATGATGAACGCGGCAGCGGCGCCTACATCGGCTCGCTCAACCCGCGCAACACCTTCGAGACCTTCGTGGTCGGCTCCAACTGCCAGATGGCCCACGCCGCCGCCATGGCCGTGGCGCAATCCCCCGCGCAGGCCTACAATCCCCTTTTCCTCTACGGCGACACCGGTTTAGGCAAAACCCACCTCATGCACGCCATCGGCCACGCGATTTTGCGCGCCAAGCCCGATGCCAAGGTCGCCTACCTGTCCACCGAAAAATTCACCAACGACTTCATTCAGGCGTTGCAGGAGAACTCGTTAACCAAGTTCCGCCAGCGCTACCGCAGCGTCGACGTGTTGCTCATCGACGACGTCCAGTTCCTCGCCGGCAAGGAACGCATCCAAGAGGAGTTTTTTCACACTTTTAACGACCTCTTCGAGTCGGGTAAGCAGATCATCCTGTCGAGCGACCGTCGCGCCGCCGACATCCAGAAACTCGAATCCCGCTTGGTTTCGCGCTTCGAATGGGGACTTCCCGCCGACATCCAGGCGCCCGACTTCGAGACCCGCCTGGCGATCCTGCGCACCAAGGCGGCAACCCTCAAATTCGACATCCCGGCCAACGTCGCCAACTTCGTCGCCCTCCACATTTCCAAGAACATCCGCCGCCTCGAAGGCGCGCTGATCAAGGTCGCCAGCTACGCCAGCCTCACGGGAAAGACAATCGACCTGCCCGCCACCGAGATGCTGCTGCAGGACGTGCTCATGGAGCAGGCGCAGAACCAGCTGACCATCGAGATCATCCAGAAACGCGTGGCCGATCACTACCAGATCCGCCACAGCGACATGACCAGCAAGCGCCGCCCCAACAACATCGCTATCCCCCGCCAGATCGCGATGTACCTGAGCCGCACCCTGACCAAACACTCGCTGCAGGATATCGGCGACGCCTTCGGTGGTCGCGACCACGGCACCGTTATCCATGCCTGCAAATCCGTGGACAACATGATGGAACAAGACACCACCGCGCGCGGGGCCATCGAGTTCCTCCGCAACCAGCTCAGCCGCTGAGCGTAAGCGCAGGGGCTGCGGCAAAAAAAGTAGCGCAGACTTCCAGTCTGCTTCAGCAGTTTGCCTCCGCTCAAGCCGAGCAGACTGGAAGTCTGCGCTACTTGGCGGAGCCGAGCACGGCCTCACGCGAAAGAGTAGAACACGGATTGAAAAATCCATGGTCATTCATCTAATCCGTGATTAATTCGTTTTACGCTATGAGCCTCACCCCCGAACAAACCGCCACCGTTGCCAGCTGGGTCACCGCCGGAGACAACCTCTCCGAGATCCAAAAAAAGCTCCGCGAACACTTCAGTATCGCGCTCACGTACATGGATGTACGCTTTTTGGTCGACGACCTCGATCTCCAGCTCAAAGACGCCCCGAAAAAGACCGACGCCAACGACCTGAGTAAAACCCAGCCTGCGCCCGCCGCCGCGCCCACACCGAGTCCTGAAGCCGGACCGCCCGCCGAGGACGACCTGGCTGAAGGCGAAGAGCCGCCTTCCGGTGGCGGCGTGACGGTGGATGTCGACCAGATCACCCTGCTGCCCAACGCGCTGGCCAGTGGCAAAGTCACCTTCAGCGACGGGGTAACGGGCAAGTGGATCATTGACCACCAAGGTCGTCCCGGTTTCACCGAGATCAGCAAAACCGGCTATCGCCCCACCCCGGCAGACGCGCAGGATTTCATGCGCCAGCTGGAGGCCGAACTCCAGCGTCGCGGGCTCTGAGCTGGGCGCACTGCGAGCGCGCATGAGCTGTTAGCGCCGGGAAAAACACCCTGCGCTCACGCGCAAGGCCACACGGAGTGCCGCATCGTGGAAATTGGATGCATGGAGGCTAGAGCGACCGCGCCTGAATACACACCTCGCCGGATAGTCCTCTCGCCCCGAATGCTACCTCGCCGGATAGCCACCTCGCCCCGAATGTTACCTCGCCGAATGTGGCCCTGAGCGTGAGCTCAGGGAAATGGCGTCATGCCACCCTGAGGCTCAACTCCCCTCCTCAGGCTTGAAGCCCCGTATCTTCGGGCAGGCCGAGGTGCAGGTTCATGCACTGAATGGCAGCGCCCGAGGCGCCTTTGCCCAGGTTGTCCAAGCGAGCCATGACCACCGCTTGATCGGCGTGGCCGAACACCGCCAGATCACAGCGATTGGTCCCGTTGTTGGCCTGCACGTCAAAAAAGCCGCTATCAAGCACGCCCTCGTCGCCAAACGGCAGCACGCGGATGAAGCGCTCGCCGGCATAAATTTCGACCAGCGCGTGATGAAGCGCTTGCGGACTCGGCGCGACTGGTAACTGGCGCAGCGGCAAAGGCACGGTGATCGTCAGGCCTTGATAAAAACTGCCCACAATCGGCGTGAAAATCGGCGCGTTGGCCAGGCCGGCGTGCACCTTCATCTCGGGCAGGTGCTTGTGCATCAGGCCGAGCGCGTAGGGGCGCGGGCTCTTGAGCGCCTGCGGCAAAGGCGTCGCCTCGTAGTCGGCGATCATCTTTTTGCCGCCACCGCTGTAGCCAGTGATGGAAAAACAGGAGAGCGGGAAATCCGCCGGAATGAGGCCGCGTTGCACGAGCGGGCGGATCGCCAGGGCAAAGGCGGTGGCGTGGCAGCCGGGATTGGCGATGCGTTTGCTGGTGCGAATCGCCTCGCGATACTCCGCGCCCAGCTCGGGCACGCCGTACACCCAGGACGGATCGACGCGGTGGGCGGTCGAGGCATCGATGATGCAAGTGCGCGGGTTAACCACCAGCGAGGCCGATTCCTTGGAGGCGGAATCGGGCAGGCAAAGGAAGGCGACGTCGGCGGCGTTCAGGCATGCAGCGCGGGCGGTGGGATCCTTGCGGTACGCCGGATCGATCTCGATCATTTCCAGCTCCGGGCGCAGCGCGAGGCGCTCGTGGATTTGCAGGCCGGTGGTGCCCTCTTGGCCGTCGACAAAGATTTTGGTTTTCATTTTTTTTTGGGTTCAGGCGTGGGACGCTGCGGACTGGCTCAGGCGGGCAATGACCGCCGGCAACAGCGCGTGTTCGGCGGCGTGGATTTTTTGCGCGAAACTCTCCGCCGTGTCTGCGGCTTCGATGCGCACGGCCGCCTGGTCGATGATCGGGCCGCCATCGACCTCAGCGGTGACGTAATGGACGGTGCAGCCGGCGACTTTGACGCCGCGCCGCCAAGCCTGGCCGATGCCGTCGAGCCCGGGGAAACTGGGCAGCAAGCTCGGGTGCAGGTTGATGATTTTACCCGCAAAGGCTGAGAGGAAGGCGGGTTTGATCACGCGCATAAAGCCGGCCAACACGACCAGGTCGGGTTGGCAGGCTTGGATCGCGGCGATGTAGCGCTGCTCGCCCTCGCCATCGAGTTTGGTTTTGAACGGCGCCGGATCGAGAAACGCGGCCGGCAAGCCGAAGCGCGGCCCGAGGCCGAGGATGCCGGCGGCGGGTTGGTCGGAGAAGATCTGCACGACCTCGGCCAGGCCGAGCCGTCCCTCGCGTTGGGCCACAAGGAGGGCTTCAGCGTTGGAGCCACGACCGGAGCCAAGGATAACAAGACGCATGGAGTGGCTCAGAAGAACTTTTTCGCTTTTTCGAAGAAGGACTTCGAGGTGGGTTCCTCGGCATCGCCGCTGACGCGGGCGAAGTTTTCGAGGATCGTGCGCTGCTCGGGCGAGAGCGACTGCGGAACCTCGACCTGGACGCGCAGGAGCTGGTCGCCGGCGGCGCCACCGCGCAAGTTGGGCATACCCTTGCCCTTGAGGCGGAAAGTGGTGCCGCTTTGCGTGCCGAGCGGGATCTTGAGCGAGGCTTTTCCGGAAAGCGTGGGCACCTCGATGCTGCCACCGAGGGCGGCTAGGGTGAACTTGATTGGAATCTCGCAGAACAGGTCGTTGCCGTGGCGCTCGAACAGTTCGTGGTCGCGCACGTTGATCACGATGTAGAGATCGCCCGACTGGCCGCCGGCCAGGCCCGCCTCACCATTGCCGCTGGAACGCAGGCGCGAGCCGGTTTCGACGCCGGCCGGCACGCGAACCGTGAGCTTAGTGGCTTTGGCGGTGCGACCCTCGCCACGGCAAGCCGAGCAGGGTTTCTCGACGCGTTGACCCGCGCCGTTACACGTCGGGCAGGTCTGCGTGAAGGTAATAATACCGCCGCTGCGACGCACCTGGCCGTGACCTTTGCACGTCGGGCAAACCACCTTTTTGGAGCCGGGCTCGGCGCCGTTACCGCTGCACCGTTCACAGCTGACGGCCTTGCGAAAGGAGATCTCTTTTTCGAGCCCCTTGGCGGCCTCTTCGAGCGTGATTTCGAGGTCGTAACGCAGGTCGGAGCCGTCGCGGTCGCCACCGCGGCCACCACCGCCGCCGCCAAACATCTCGTCGAATACCCCGCCGCCACCACCACCGCCTCCTCCACCGCCACCAAAGACGTCGCGGAAGATATCAAACGGATCATGGAAACCGCCACCACCACCGCCGCCGGGCCCGCGCGGACCTGCGCCGCCGCCCTGCTGGAAGGCGGCATGGCCGTAGCGATCATAGGCAGCGCGTTTCTGCGGATCCTTGAGGACTTCGTAGGCCTCGGAGACCTTTTTAAACATCTCCTCGGCCTCTTTGTTGCCCGGGTTTTTATCGGGGTGAAATTGCACCGCTTTTTTGCGGTAGGCCTTCTTCAGCTCTTCGTCATTGGCGCCTTTTTCGACGCTGAGAAGTTCGTAGTAATCTTGTTGGGCCATGGGAATAATCAGACGGTGGTCGCTTCGATCACGGCAGGGCCGGTGGAGACGATGACGGAGGCGGGACGCAGGAGGCGGCCGTTGAGCGTGAAGCCCACGCGCACCACGGTGATGACGGAACCCTCGGCAACCTCGGCGCTGGGCTGCTGCGAGATGGCCTCGTGGAGATTCGGGTCAAAGGGCTGACCGAGCGGGTTAACTTCCTTCAGGCCGTGGTTGGAGAGGGAGCTTTTCAACTGTTCGGCGACCATGCTGATGCCGCCGACGAGGGTCTTGAGGTCGGCGTTGGGAGCCTTGGCGGCGGCCAGGCCGAGGCCGAGGTTGTCGATGACGGGCAAGAGGTCTTCGAGGACGCGGGAGGCGGCGAACTGGCGCAGCTCTTCCTTTTCACGGACGGTGCGGCGGCGGTGGTTTTCGAGATCGGCCACCGAGCGCACGTAGCGGTCGTAGTTATCGGCCGCTTCTTTTTTAGCGATGGCGAGCAGTTCAACCGGATCGGGAGTGGCTGGTGCAGGGGCCGCCTCGGGAGCGGGGCTGGCCGGAGTCGGAGAAGGAGCAGAATTCACGGCAGGTTGAGTGGCAGTCGGGGAGTTGGCTTCGGAGTCGGTCGCGTTCATAAAACGCACACCTAATCAACCCTTCGAGCGTTCTTCAAGTTTCCTAGCGAGCCGAGCGGCATTTTCTGTGCGCTGAGAAGCGCGGAATATCTTAGCGAACCCATTTGGGCGGGACTTGAACTTGGAATTCGGCACGGACGACAGGGATGTCGTCCCTCCGGGGGATCGTGGGAGGGCCCGCCGCCGTGTGGGCTGGTTCGCGCTACTTAGCCGGCGCTTGCGCGTCTTTTTTGGCCCTCTCGCCCCAAGCGTAGGTCTGGTGCGGAATCTGTTCGGTGGTGCTGGCCAAAAGCCTTTTAAGCCCACCCGTAACCCGCTCACTGACATCTTTGCTAGCGGCGACAACGCCCTCAGGAAGGCCTTCATTGAACCGAGTCTCCCGTGTAACGTCGTTGTAGCTACGCTTGAAAGCGAGTGAATGCACCAACTGGGCGGACTTGCCTTGGCGCTCATCCTTGAGAACCACCTCGTTGAGGCGAATATCGAGTTTACGAACCAGAAACTGGAACGGGGTCGGAGAGGGGGTGCGGGAGGCCTCGAGTGACTTACTTCCGGCGCTCGGCTTCCGGACTGAGTCCGACACGAACTTGCGACTCACGAGATCGAGATTAGTGATGCCCTCGGCGTTGGTCACCACGGTGATTCGGGTCACGTCGATCGTGCTCATGTCGAGCACCGGGGCACCGCCCAGCAGCGAAAAGAGATCGGCCTTGGCGGTAAACTGGTGAACCTCAAGGCAATCGGGGGAGGCAAAACCGGCCGGGTTCATGATCGCCAATCCGCGCATGCGCACCTCGGAGGTAAACGGATTGGCGTAGAAGTAGTCGATTTTGGCCGGAAAACCCGTGCGCTCCTGAATCACACTCATGAACAAACCCGGCAAGAGAACCATCCAGCAGAGGGTCAACATGGCACCCGAGCATAACAGAAAAACAACGATTTGTGTTAACGCCCCCCCGCCCTGGTTAGAACGTGAATGTTTAAGGTGCATAACTTTTACTGACGCCTTTGTGTCAGCAAAAGTTTCCCGTTACCAGCACGAGCGCGTCATTTTCAGCGATAAACTCATTTTTTACAGAGTAAGGGAGGATAACGTTATCGCCGCGCACCAGCACTTCACCCGTCGGCGCCACCAGTCGCCCCTCGACCACACTGAGGATGCGCGGCTGTTCGCCGGCGGCGAAAACCACCGGCTCCCCCGCAGCCAGCGGCAGGCGTTGAATATTAAACTCACGCGCAGCGGCGATCGTCGCCGCTGTGCGCTCAGCGCGCACCGGAACCGGCTCAAAGTCGTCCCACTTGATCGACTTGAGCGACTGCTCGACGTGCATCGCGCGCGGTTTGCCATCCAACCCAACCCGGCCCCAGTCGTACACGCGGTAGGTCGTGTCGGAGTTTTGCTGGATTTCGAGGATGAGGTTGCCGCCGTCGATGGCGTGGATCTGGCCGCTGTGCACGAGGATCGAATCGCCCACCGCGACTGGGAAACGGTGCACGCAGGTGTCCAAGGTGAGATCGGCGAGGGATTTTTCAAACTGCGGGCGAGTCACGCCTTTTTTCAAACCGACGATCAGGTGCGAACCGGGGGCGCAGGCGGCGATGTACCAATTCTCCGTCTTGGGCTCGCCCTTGAGCTCGGGGGCAACCGCAGCGGGCGGATGCACCTGCAAGCTGAGGCGCTCTTTGCAATCGAGCCACTTCACCAAAATCGGGAAGGGCCGGTCGGCGGGCCAGTTCGGCCCCATGATCGCAGCGGGTTGGTTGGCGATGACCGTGCGCAGGGACTGGCCATCGAATTCGCCGCCGCTGATCACCGACTGCGCCTCGGGGCGGTCGACGATTTCCCAGCTTTCACCGATGGGGCGCTCGGGCGGCAGGGTGCGGTTGAGCGCACTGGCGAGCGCACGACCACCCCAGACACGATCTTGGTATAACGGCTGCAAACGGAGAAATGTGGACATGATAAATTAGAGTTAAACGTGAAAATGAACAGGGGGATATTGCATTTGAGTGAGCGGAACGCTGGCATGGAGCGAATCACTTTACAATCGGTCGCAAAACACATGTCCAAGCCAGTCAGTTCAACCTCAAAAGCCACGCCGTCGTTTGAACCCCCGCGCAACCGGCCCCGCTGGGTCGTGGCCAGCGCCTGCTTCCTCTTCGGGCTTTTACTGTTAGTGGCATTCATTGACTTTGCACCTGAGCAAAGCCGCCAAACCGCCACCAATTACCGTCTGGCTGCGCCCAACTTGGTGGGGAGTGCAGGCGCGGAGTGCACTTGGTGGGCGTTGCACACCCTAGGACCGAGCATTTGGCTGGTCCCGCTTTGTTTATTTTGGCTGGCCAATTTGGCCGTGCGCAGCGCCAAACAGTTCGCCGCGCCTCGGATCCTAGCCATGTTAATCGGCATCGTGACGGGCTCGTCCTTGTTCGCCATGATCGAGAGCTACCAAAAAAACCAGTATTTCACTGAAGGTCTCGGCGGTCTTTTGGGAAATTGGATTTACCAAGAGCTGTTCAAGGACACCGTAGGAGTCTTCGGCACGGTGGTGCTGCTTGGTGCGATTTATCTGCTCTCCATCGTTTTTATCATCGCCAACGACATCGGCCAGGAATTCGACAAGCTCCTCAACGCCTTCCACTCTTGGCGCGAGGCTCGAATAGCCGAAAAAAGGGAGACCGCCGAGATGTTCGCCCAGGTCAAAGCCACCGAGGCGAAACGTAAAGCCGAGGCCAAGGCCGCCCTCGCCGCACCTGTGGTCGCCGCCCCCGCCACCGCCGACAAAAAACTCGGCCTCCCCCGCACCGGCAACACCTCCCCGCCGTTCGCGATCCGCCCAGCCGAGCCCGTTCCGGCGGATCCCGCCGAGCCCGCGCCCGATGCCCCCGCGAGCCTGCCCAAGATCAATCGCGGCCCGTCCAAGCCCGAGCCCACCTTGGAAAAAATCCCCGCCGGCCTCGGCCCCATCGCGATTGTCAAAGCCGAGGAAACCAAGAAGGCCAAGTCGCCCGCCGTCCCCTTGGTCGAGGAAAACTACCAGTTTCCCCCGCTCACCTTGCTCAAGGAACAGGCCTCCGCCTCCTCCGAGGGCTCCGACGACGAATACGCCCGCAACATGGCCGATCTCGTGCGCATCCTCGGCGAGTTCAACGTCACCGTTTCCCCCGGCGAAATCCACGTCGGCCCGGTCATCACCTGCTACGAACTGGTCCCCGCCCCCGGCGTGCGCGTCGAAAAAATCGCCAGCCTCGACAAGAACATCGCCCTCGGCATGCGCGCCCAATCGGTACGCATCCTCGCACCTATTCCGGGCAAAGCCGCCGTCGGCGTCGAAATCCCCAACCGCATCCCCACCCCCGTGGGCATGCGCGAGATCCTCGAATCCGAGGACTGGTCGGCCGCCAAAGCCGAGATCCCCATCGCCCTGGGCAAAGACGTATCCGGAAAACCCCTCATTTCCGACCTGGCCAAGATGCCGCACTTGCTCATCGCCGGCGCCACCGGCTCGGGCAAATCGGTGTGTATTAACTCGATCATCGCCTCGATCGTCTACCGTAAGAGCCCGAAGGACCTGCGCCTGATCATGGTGGATCCGAAGGTGGTTGAACTCAAAGTGTTCAACACCCTCCCGCACATGCTCATCCCGGTGGTCACCGAGGCCAAAAAAGTCCCCGCCGCCCTCAAGTGGCTGCTCGGCGAAATGGAGCAACGCTACCAGCAATTCGCCAAGGTCGGGGTGCGCAACATCGCCGGCTTCAACAGCCGCAAAAAAGCCGCCCCCACCGGCCTCAACCCCAACGACCTCCAGCCTTCGCTCGAAGGCATCGACCCGCTTGCCGACGACGACGGCTTGGTCATTCCCGATCGCCTGCCCTACATCGTTGCCATCATCGACGAGCTTGCCGACCTCATGATGGTTGCCCCCGCCGAGATCGAGACCTCGATCGCGCGCCTCGCCCAGCTCGCCCGCGCCGCCGGCATCCACCTGATCATCGCCACCCAGCGCCCCTCGGTGAACGTCATCACCGGCGTGATCAAAGCCAACTTGCCCTCGCGCATCGCCTTCCAGGTCGCCTCGCAGGTCGACTCCCGCACCATCCTCGACGGCAAGGGCGCCGACACCCTCATTGGGCGCGGCGACATGTTATTCTCGCCCCCCGGAAGCTCGCGTCTGGTGCGCGCCCAGGGCGCCTTTGTTTCGGACGAAGAGGTCCAGGAAGTCGTCGAGTTTTTGAAGAAAAACGGCCCGCCCCAGTACGCCCAGTCTGTCCAGCAGCAAATCGACCGCGACGCCTCCGCCGACGACGAGGAGGACGGCGATGACGGCGAGGATCTCGGCGACGACCAGGAGCTCTACGACCAGGCGCTGGAGGTCATCAAGTCCACCAAACGCGCCTCCACCTCGATGATCCAGCGCCGCCTGCGCATCGGCTACAACCGCGCCGCGCGCATCATGGATCTGATGGAGCAAAAGGGAATCGTGGGCCCCGAAAACGGCTCCAGTCCGCGTGAAATCATCGTGGACCTCGATTCACTTTAAAATCCGCCTTCCCCTCCCCCACCCTTTTCCTTAAGCCCACCCTATGCAGACCATCGGCGAACGCCTCGAAGAAGCCCGTAAACGCAAAGGCATCTCCATTCGTGAGGCCGCCGAAGCGACCAAGATCCGCGGCGATTACCTACACAAGTACGAGAGCAACCAGTTTGATATCAAGCTGCCAGAGATTTATGTGCGCGGCTTCCTGCGCACCTACGCCAACTACCTCAAACTCCCCGGCGAGAAAATCGTTAACGATTACCAGGCGCTTGGGGTGGGCGACGCCGCCAAAAACACCCGCGGGCTCAACCGCGAGGTTTACGGTCGCATGGACATCAGCGTGGCCACCGCCAAGGCGGGCAACGTCGTCGAGCCGCCCTCGCCCGCCGCCGCCGCCCAGAATGCCGGTGCCGACACCGGCCATGGCGACAAAAACCCCGCCACCTTCCGTCCCCACGGCGGCGGCATTAACATTGATACCAACCTGCTGATCAAGGGAGCCGCGCTGGTGAGCGGCCTCGTGGTGCTGACCCTCGTCGTGATCTGGGGCGTCAACGCCCTGAGCACCGCTAGCTCCCCCGCCGTCACCTGGGTCAAACCGCAGGAAGGCGACCGCACCATCGGACTGGTCGCCACCGGCCCGGTTAATCTCGTCACCGTGACCGATGCCAAGGGCACCGTGCTCTACCGTGGCCCCCTCAAAGCCGGCGATACCCGGGCGCTGCCCCGCACCAGCAAACTCACCATCAGCACCGAGACGCCCCAATCCATAATGGTCGAAATCGGCGGCAAGCCGTGGCCGCTCATAGACAAGTCCGGCCAGTTCATGAAGAACGCGTCCATCGAGCCCTAAACCGCCCCGTCCTCGCCGCCTCCGCTTCCCCAAAGCCGCGCTAAAACCTAGCGCGGCTTTTTTATTGAGCCACGAAGTGATCCGCCCTGCTTGGCTTCCTGCACTACCCGCAGCTTCTTTGGTCTCCACGTGCGGTGCAGCCGACGCTTAGCCAAGATCATTTCGCAAATCGCTTCATTGGTGCGCGCCGGACTGTGCAACGGCGGCGAGGAACACGCTGATAGTGCGTTATACCACTTTGCATTCATACGCATAAAAACTTGGTTATACTCTTTATCAGCCAAACTGGGTCTTTAACGCAAAGTCACAGAGGCGCAAAGAAAGCATTCGCTCAA
>JBILJE010000249.1:0-4817 GCA_044377395.1 Rariglobus sp.
GCTCCTGCCGCTGACAACGCCGCCAACCAATACCTCGCGCCCTTCTCCGGTGCCGCCATCGGCGAATGGTTCATGGAAAACGGTATGGATGCGCTCATCGTTTATGATGACTTGTCCAAGCACGCCGTCGCTTACCGCCAGATCTCGCTCATCCTGAAGCGCCCCTCCGGTCGTGAGGCGTATCCGGGCGATGTGTTCTATTTGCACTCCCGCCTCCTCGAGCGCTCGGCTCGCCTCGACGGCAAGGGCTCGCTCACCGCGTTGCCCATCATCGAGACCCAGGCCGGCGACGTGTCCGCCTACATCCCGACCAACGTGATCTCGATCACCGACGGCCAGGTGTTCCTTGAGACCGACCTTTTTAACCAAGGTATTCGTCCCGCCGTGTCGGTCGGTCTGTCCGTGTCCCGCGTCGGTTCCGCCGCGCAGATCAAGGTCACCAAGCAGGTCGGTGGTAAGCTCAAGGGTGAGCTCGCCCAGTTCCGCGAATTGGCCGCTTTCGCCCAGTTCGGTTCTGACCTCGACGCCAAGACCAAGGCCCAGCTGGACCGCGGTGGCCGCATCGTCGAGTTGTTCAAGCAGCCCGCATTGAGCCCGGTTTCCATCGAGCTCCAAGCGATCACGATCTTCGCGCTTCAGCGCGGGTTCTATGACACTTTGGACATCAAGAAGGTGAACGCCGCCTCGGTTTCCATCCGCGAGTTCTTCAAGAACCGCAAGGACGCGCTGCTCACCGAGATCCGCACCAAGGCCGCCTTGGACAAGGACCTCGAAGCAAAGATCGTCACCGCTCTCGAAGAGTGGAAGTCCACCTACTCGGCCTAAACCTGAACCGGGACTAGCCGCAAAAACACTCAAAATGCGCAAAAATCCGGCCTCCGGTTTTTGCGTCTGCTGCGACTCTTTGCGGCCCAATCTCTGATCTCCCTCCATGGCTTCTACACGCGATATTCGCCGACGGATCAAATCCGTCAAAAACACCCGCCAGATCACCAAGGCGATGGAGCTCGTCGCTGCGTCCAAGATGAAAAAGGCGCAGCAGGCCGCTCTGGCCGGCCGCCCCTACATTCAGGTGATGTCCGAGATGCTGGCTGCACTCTCCTCCCGCGTCACCGAACTCAAGCACCCGTTCCTCGATGAGCGCGTGGTCAAAACCCGTGGCATCCTCTTGGTTACCAGCGACAAGGGCCTTTGCGGACCGCTCAACGCCAACCTTTTCAAGGTCGTCACCGAGATCAAAACCCCGGCGAAATTTTTCGCCATTGGGCGCAAGGGCGCTCAGTTCCTCGCCCGCACCCACCGCGACCTCGTCGCCGATTTCGTGGTTCAGGATCGCACCCCGTTCTCCGAGGTGAAGGTAGCTGTCGAGCTGATGGTCCAAAAGTACTTGGCCGGTGAAATCGATACCGTCGAGGTCATCTACCCGCGTTTCCGCAACACCTTGGTGCAGGAGGCAACCCTGCGTCCGGTGCTGCCGTTGACCAGCTTGTCGACCTTCATTGCTCAGGCCCAGTCCGACGCCGGCATCGAGGTTCATCGCGACACCCGCGACATGATCTTCGAGCCCAGTGCCACGGAAGTCATGGAAGCGCTGATCCCCTTCTACATCAACAAGCACATCTACCAGTTGGTGCTCTCGGCCCGTGCCTCCGAGCACTCGGCGCGTATGGTCGCGATGAAGACCGCCAAGGACAACGCCAACAAACTCGTGGGCGAACTCAGTCTCGAGTACAACAAGGCCCGTCAGGCTGCGATCACCCAGGAAATCCTGGAAATTGCCGCCGCACAGTTCGCCGCTTAATTCCCCCTTTTTTAATTTAACTAATCCACTCCGTTCATGAGCAACACCGGCAAAATCGTCCAAGTCATCGGCCCCGTCGTTGACGTCCAATTCGCAGAAAACGCGATCCCCCCGATCTATCAGGCCCTCACCGTCGACTTCCTTGTCGCCGGCAAGCCGGAAAAACTGACCCTCGAAATCCAGCAGCACATGGGTGACGGCATCGCCCGCACCATCGCCATGTCCTCCTCCGAGGGCTTGGTCCGCGGTATGCCCGTGGTTGATACCGGCGCGCCCATCACCGTTCCGGTTGGCGACGGCATTCTCGGCCGCATTTTCAACGTCACCGGCGACCCCGTTGATGGCAAAGGCCCCGTGGTTCACACCAAGCGTTACCCGATTCACCGCGCCGCTCCTTTGCTGGCCGACCAGGACACCAAGGCTGAGATCCTCGAAACCGGCATCAAGGTCATCGACCTGATCTGCCCTTTCATCAAGGGTGGTAAAGCCGGTGCATTCGGTGGTGCAGGCGTCGGCAAGACGGTGGTTATCCTTGAGCTGATCAACAACATCGCCAAAGCCCACGGCGGTTACTCGGTGTTCGCCGGCGTCGGCGAGCGTTCACGTGAAGGTAACGACCTTTACCACGAAATGTCCGAGGCAGGCGTCATCAAGCAAGACAACCTCTCCGAGTCGAAGGTCGCCCTGGTGTACGGCCAGATGAATGAGCCACCCGGTGCGCGTATGCGCGTGGCCCTCTCGGCCCTCGCCATGACCGAGTATTTCCGCGACGAGAAGAACCAGGACGTGTTGCTCTTCATCGACAACATCTTCCGTTTCTCCCAAGCCGGTTCCGAAGTGTCCGCGCTGCTCGGTCGCTCGCCCTCCGCCGTGGGTTACCAGCCGACGCTCGCTTCCGAGATGGGCCTCCTCCAGGAGCGCATCACCTCGACGAAGAAGGGCTCCATCACCTCGGTGCAGGCCGTGTACGTGCCCGCCGACGACTTGACCGACCCGGCTCCGGCGAACACCTTCGCCCACTTGGACTCCACCATCGTGTTGGAGCGCTCCATCGCCGAGCTCGGCATTTACCCTGCGGTCGATCCCCTCGCTTCCGTGTCGAAGGCCCTTGAGCCCTCGATCGTTGGCGAAGAGCACTACAAGATCACCCGCGAGCTTCAGCGCGTCCTTCAGCGCTACAAGGACTTGCAAGACATCATCGCGATTCTCGGTCTCGACGAGCTCTCGCCTGAGGACAAGCAGACCGTTTACCGCGCCCGTAAGATTCAGCGCTTCCTCTCGCAACCGTTCGCGGTGGCCGAGGTGTTCACCGGTGCGCCGGGTAAGTACGTCCCCGTCAAGGAGACCGTTCGCGGCTTCAAGATGATCCTCAGCGGCGAACTCGACCACATTCCTGAGGGCGATTTCTACATGAAGGGTGGCATCGACGAGGTGCTCGCCGCGTCCAAGAAGTAAGGTAACCCTGATATTGCCCACGAAACACACGAAATAACACGAAACCGGAACTCCGGCCTTTCGTGTCGTTTCGTGTGTTTCGTGGGCAACTCCTAAAATGGCTCTCACTCTCGAAATCGTCACCCCGGAAGCTCGGGTTTATAGCAACACCGTTGACTCGGTGGTTGTCCCAACCCTGACCGGTGAAATCGGCATCCTGCCTGGGCACATCCCGTTGTTGACCCAAGTGGTTAGCGGAGAATTGCGTCTGATGAAGGACGGCAAGGAGAATATTCTGGTGGTGGGCAAAGGTTTTGCGCAAATCGAGTCCGACAAAGTTTCGATCTTGGCCGAACACGCCATCACCGAAGAAAAGATCGATGAACAGGCTGTGGAGCAGGCATTAAAGCGTGCGCAAACCGAACTCACGGCATCGGCGCACCTCGATCCCTCGGAGCAAGAGGTCCTGCACGAACTGGTTCGCTTCGCTGGCATCCAGCTCGAACTCAAGCGCCGCAAACACTGAGGGTTACGCGAGAGTATTTAAGCGTGAAAAAGCGCCGTCCTTATCGACGGCGCTTTTTTTGTAGGCTAACGGCTGGGTCGAGGCTTTGAACGGTGGATTTGAGCGACCGAAAATGAACGGCGTAATACCAAAAGCTAAATGGTTTTAGCCCGAACGCCGAAGTTTTAAGCGGTCCCTCCCTCTGTTTTGCCCACTGGAAACAGCGAGGAATCATTGAACTTCGTGTGACTTCTTGATGATTAGTTGTTTAGGTAATCCATGGAGCGGCGATGCGTAAGTCATAGCGAGTTCAGATCGACGTTTGCCAAACCGCTTGAAGTTCACTCTTGAGAGGGTATTTTTTGCGGATGGAAGCAGCACGCATTCCCAGACAAACGATTTTGCCGCCGCTGGGCCGCCCGCGTTGGCAAATGAAGGAGAACGATCAACTGGATTTGATTTACCTCTCCTGGGGCGCCCGGTGGATGGGCAATCATCCGATTGCTGTGGCCCGCCACGAAGGCTGGGTTTATATTGTTGTTTCCGCGGGCACACCGACCGTGGAGCTTTGCAACGGGGCATTGAGTTTGAGCCGGGGCGATGTAGTCATTTTTCATCCGGACTGCGCTTACGGCTGGCGGGATCTGCCCGGAGTGGCGTGTCGTCCCTTGTGTTGGCTGTGGCGTACGCCGCCCGCGTATTCACCTCTGGCGCCCGAGCCGGGGGCTTATACTCGGTTTAGGGTGGGCGATGCGTCGCTCCGTCGTTTGACTTCCATCAACCGGCAATGCCAGCGCGACGTCGCACGCGTGGGCGAAACGGCCGGGGTGGCTTTGCGCCGGACCCACCTCGATCTCGACCTCTGCTTGGCGGAGTCGTTGAATCAGACGGATAAGGTGAATGCCGAGTATCTTATAAGTTTGGCGATTAATTATTTATATCAAAACCCGGCGTTGGTGAAGCCGGTTAAAGGCTTGAGCGATTACCTTCAGGTTTCCGCGTCCACCTTGCGGAATCTTTTTCAAAAACACTGTGGCAAGAGTCCGTTGGCCATGGCCTTGGAAATACGCATGGAGC
>JBILJE010000045.1:0-14988 GCA_044377395.1 Rariglobus sp.
GCCGATGATAACGCCCGCTACGGCGACGCCGTCCGCGCCCTCGACGAGGTCCGCAAGGCGGGCATCACCCAGGTTTCCATCGAGACCGCCTACCGCGCCACCGGCCGCTAACATGAAACGCGACACCCTCATCGCCCTTCTCGTCGCGCTGCTTTTGCACGCCGCTTTTTTTGCAGGCGGAGAAAGGCTTAAATCCCCCGCGTCCACGCCCACCGCCGCGCCCGATGAACCGATCCCGGTGATTGAACTCGTGCCGTTACCCTCGGGTGAACCAGCCGCCCCCAGTATTCCCTCCGCTCCCGCCGGTGGAGGGGAGTCCTCCTCGGTGACCTCTCCCGCACCGGAAACGTCCCCTGAGCTGGTTTCCGCAGCCGTTGATGCCCCCTTTGTGCAACCGATCCAGCCGCAGCCCCCGGGGATGGCCGCACGTGGCACGGTGATTGCGATACCCGGTGCACGTGGCGGTCCTAGCGGTACAGGTTCCGGCATCGGGCAAGGCCTGGCTAACCTGTTTAACTTGGCCGATCTCGACCAGGCGCCTTCGTCCACGGTGCGTGTGTCACCGGTTTACCCCTACGAGATGCGCCGGGCTGGTGTGAGTGGCGAGGTGTTGGTCAGCTTTATCGTAGATTCGACCGGCCAGGTGCGCGACGTCTATGCCGTGCGCTCCTCGCGGCGCGAGTTCACTGACGAAGCGGTGCGTGCAGTGCTCCAGTGGAAATTCAGCCCTGGGCGACGAAGCGGTGTTCCGGTTAACACCCGCATGCAGGTCCCCTTGGTTTTTAATCTTCAGTCCAACTGAACCATGGCTCCTTCGCGTCACCTCCGCCACGTGCTCCTGTTGTGCGGACTCATTGTGTCCTCGGCACGGGTCCAAGCCGCCCCGTCGCCGCCCCAGGTGCTCTCCGCACCCGTCGCCGCCGAGTTGGAGCGGCTGCGCACGTTGACCGACACCCGCGCTTACCCCGCAGCGCTCGATTTGATCGAGCGACTTCTGCCGCACACCGCCAATCCCAGCTTCGATCTCGCGGTGCTCTCTCAGGTTAAAGGCCAGGTCTTCCTTGCCGAGGCGCGCTACGAACAGGCCCTTGCGCCCCTGCAGCTCGCCGTGGAGCTCGGTGAGCGCCACGGGTTTTTCGATGAGAACACCCGCCTCGATACTCTGTATCTTTTGGGGCAACTTCACGCGCAACTCGCCGCCATCACCACCTCAGGAACGAGCGTGAACCGTCAGCATAATCTGGCTCGCGCCCTCGACTACGCCCGGCGCTGGCAAGCCCAGTCACCCCGGCCTAGCGCCGAGGTGCAACTGTTCGTCGCCTCGACTCTTTATCAAAGCGCGCTGCTTGATCCCGCCCAACCCGATTTGGCTCAACTTGAGCTCTCTCGTAAGGCCGCCGCCGAATCCCTGCTTTTGGAAAACATCCCGCGTGAAGCCAGCTATGTCGTGCTGCTCGCCAGCCAGCAGCAACTCGGCCAGCGCGAGGCCTCAGCCGACACCCTTGAACTGCTCGTAAAATCCCATCCCACCACTGGCGTGTATTGGCAACAGCTCGCGGGCACCTACCTCACGCTCGCGGCCGATGCGTCCGACCCCGTAAGTGTATCCCGTTATCAACTTCGCGCGCTGCTCTCCTTGGAACGCGCTCAGGTCCTCGGTCACCTGAAGACCGCTCAAGATCAAGCGACCCTGCTCGCCCTTCGTGCGGCGCTAGCTGCCCCTGCAATCGCCACTGCTGGTGAAGCGTATTAAGTCTCATCCCATGAACAAATCCTACTGGATCGCCCCGTTGGTTGCCCTGCTGGTTTTTGCCGCCCTATTTTCGGGTTTTAGCAGCGCCGAACGCACCCGTGAGCAAACCCGCAGCGCGCGGGCTCAGGCCGACCTGAAGGCGAAGCTCGTTGCCGAGACCGAGGCGCGTCGGCTGGCGGTGATTGAGGCCGTGCGCGTGCAGGCGGAGCTGCAAAAAAAGCAGGAGGCCCGCGAGGCGATTGAACGGGCCCGACTGGAGTCACGCCAGCAGGCCGTAACGGATCGCGAGCAGGCCTTGCACGAACAGCAACGTCTCGCGCGCCAGCTTGAGGTCCTGAAAAAGGAGCTGTTGGCCGAACAGCGCGCGCTCACGCAGCTCACCGTGAACCGCAACGCCGCGCTCGTTGAGCAGGAGTTTCTTAAGAAAATCGTCGTCCAGTCCGAGGCTAACGTTAAAGCCCTCGCCGTGGTCATTGCCCAGTTATCGTCCGGCGAGGGTACGCCGCGCCTCGAAGCCCCCGAGCTCAGCTCAAAGAAGAAGCCGTAAGCCGCCGTTTTTTTAGCCCGCCATGAATCGTTTTTACCTGATTATACCGCTCGTTTTGTTGACCCTGTTTGGCGGCGTTTATTGGCGCCACAGCCAGCAACGAGACGCGGATGCCCAAGCACGTGCCGCCGCCGTTGCGGCTGCCGAATCAGCCGCAACGGCGCAGCAATCCGCCGCCGAAGGCAAGGCGCGCGCCGAGATCGCAACGCGTGCCGCTGCCCGAGTTGAGGCTGAGCTGAAAAAACAGGAGTTGTTAACCGCGCAATGGTCGGCTGAATCCGCGCGAATCGCCGCCGAAACGGAAGGTTATCAAAAGCAGGCAACGCTTATGCGGTCTGAACTGGCGGGAGTTGAACAGCAGTTGAGCGCGGTTCGTCACGCGCGGATTGATGCTGCGAGGCAGGGCTTGGAACTGGCGCGCGAGGTGGAGTTGTTGCGCATCGCCAAGCGCAACGCCGAACTCGAAGTCCAGCGCACCACGGAAATCCTCGTCCGGCGGGCCACCCAATCCAGCCTAGTGCCGAACCGTCCGTAACGGTGGGGGCTAATTGTGTTGAGGCTGGGACGCGCGAACTCGGTTTGAGGCGGAATGTTTAGCGTTTGGGCAACGTCCCCCCTGCGCTCACGCGCAAGGCCACGGGGAGGTGGCATTCAGGTGGTGGCCGTGAGCGTGAGCTCAGGGTTGATGGGAAAGCCCCGACCTTGAGCTCACGCTCAAGGCCACAAGGAAAGGGTTTACGAAGAGCGTGGCCCTGAGCGTGAGCTCGGGGTTGATGGGGAAACCCCCGACCTTGAGCTCAGGGTCGGGGGGCAGCTCATCGTGAACGCGGACCGTGACTTAGGCGGAGTAAGTCGACGAGAACCACGGGGTTTTCGCCGTCTTTTTAACCGAGCCGTTGGCCGCGAGGTGTTCGAGGACCTTGAACACCAACTCGGCGTTGACCGTGCTGCCGAGGGCGGCGGCGAGGGTGTCGGCGGTGAACGTCTGGCCAGCGTTGGCCTTGAGGTGGGCGGTGATTTGCAACTTGAGGGTAATCACGCTGCCGGCGGCCTTCTTGCCTGCTTCGACGCCGGGTTGGTGGTAGGCATTGATGCCGACCAGCGAAGCGTAGAAACCGACTACACGCTCGTAGAGGCCGATCAGGACGCCGAGCGAACGAGGGGAAATGTCGGCCAGCGTGATGCTGATCGAAGTCCGGTTCTTTTCGCTGAGCGCGTCACGGGTTCCGAGGTAGAAACCTTGGAGGAAATCGCCGGTGGTCACGCCGGGCTCAACATCGAAGGAGGCGCCGTCGCGGTCCTTTAAAACTTCGATGAAGGTAACAAAGAAGTTGTTCACGCCTTCGCGCAGTTGTTGCACGTAGGCGTGTTGGTCAGTCGAGCCCTTGTTGCCGTAAACCGCGATGCCCTGATTGACGACGTTGCCCTTGAGGTCGAACTCCTTGCCGAGCGACTCCATGACGAGCTGCTGAAGGTAGCGGGAGAAGAGTAACAAGCGGTCCTTGTAGGGCAGCACAACCATGTCCTTGGTGCCTTTGCCATCGGTGGTGTAATACCACATGAGGGCCAGCAGCGCGGCGGGGTTTTCGCTGGTCTTGGTCGAGCGCGTGACCGCGTCGACAGCGGCGGCGCCGTCGAGGATCGCCTGGATGTCGATGCCTTGGAGCGCGGCGGGCAACAGGCCGACGGCGGACAGTTCACTGGTGCGGCCGCCGACCCAGTCCCACATGGGGAAACGGGCGAGCCAGTTCTGCGCGAGGGCGGTTTGCTCCAGCTTGGAGCCGGCACCGGTGACGGCGACGTAGTGCTTGGTGAAATCGAGGCCGGCGGCCTTGAAGGCGGCGGCGGCTTCGAGTTGGCCATTGCGGGTCTCGGCGGTGCCACCGGACTTGGAGATGACCACAGCGATCGTCTCAGGGAGTTTACCGGCCAAGGTACCGAGCACGTAGTCGATGCCGTCGGGGTCGGTGTTATCAAAAAAGGAGACGGCCAGCTTGTCGGCGCCGGGGCGGCCGAGGGAGTGGTTAACCAGTTGCGGGCCGAGGGCGGAGCCGCCGATGCCGATCACGAGCAGCTGGGTGAATTTCTTGCCGGTGGAGCCGAGGATTTTACCTGCGTGGACATCGGCGGCAAAGGACTTGATGGCAGCGAGTGTGTCGCTGATTTCCTTGGCGAGGGCAGCGGTCGGGGCGAGCTGGGGAGCGCGCAGCCAGTAATGGCCGACCATGCGGTTTTCGTCGGGATTGGCGATGGCGCCCTTTTCCAAGGCAGCCATGTCGGCGTAGGCCTGCTGGATGGCGGTTTCTTTCGAGGCGAGAAAGCCGTCCGGGAACGGAATGCGGCTGATGTCGAGCGCGAGACCGAGCTCGGAATTCTGGTAGTAGTGAGTTTTGAAGCGGGACCAGTTCATAGGTGAGAAGTGGCTGACAATGTGGGAGTACTCACTGACCACAAGCGAGGAGGCGGAGAATGTTTGGCGGGGAGCCGGTCGGAGCGGAGAGCGCGTTCATGCTCAGATACGGCGGTGGGTACTCGGCCGCCATCTGGGCATAAAAAAGCCACCGTCTTGCACGATGGCTTGGGGGGGGGCTCGGGCACGAGGCGGCCACGTCGTAACGCAGGCTCAGTTGCGCTGGTGCGGAATGTCTTCTCGGGCGGATTGCGACTCCATGAATTCGCGAATGACTTCGTGGCGCGCGCGCACCTGCTCTTCGGCTTGGATCTCCTCGACGGAGCGTTGGTGTTCATGGCTGGCCATGGCCTTGCGCATTTTCGAGAGGGCGATGTTTTGCAACTGGCGCACGCGTTCGCGGGTGACTTGGAACTTGGTGCCGACTTCCTCCAGCGTGAGCTCGTCACGACCCTCCAGCCCGAAGCGATACTTGATGATCTCGGCTTCGCGGGGTTCCAGCGTCGAGACCAGGGCGTGCAAATCGGCGTTACGGGTCTTTTCCACCAAGGTGTCGACCGGACTGGTCGCGTTTTCGTCGCCCACAATTTCGCCAAAGCAGCCCGAGTCACCGTTTTCGCCGATTGGGGCGTCGAGCGAAGCCGGGCGCACGCTCACGGATTTCAAGTGGGCCACGCGGCTGGTGGGTACCTGGAGTTCGATGGCGATCTCCTCGTCGCTGGGCTCGCGGCCGAGCTGCTCGGTGAGCGCCATGGCGGTTTTGCGCATCTTGGAGATTTTATCCACCAAGTGCACCGGTAGGCGGATGGTCTTGGACTGGTTGGCCAGCGCCCGTTTGATGGACTGCTTGATCCACCACGCCGCGTAGGTGGACAGTTTGCCACCTTTGGTCGGGTCGAAGCGTTCGACCGCTTTGATCAGCCCGATATTACCCTCGGAGATCAGGTCGAGCAGCGGCAGGCCAAAGTCCTTGTAGTCCATCGCGATCTTCACGACCAGGCGCAGGTTGGCCGAGATCATGTGGTCGCGCGCCGCCTTGTCCCCACGGCGAATGCGCCGGGCAAGCTTGATTTCCTCTTCAATGGTAAGAAGCGGCGTCTTGCCGATTTCTTGGAGGTAGAGCTGCAAATTGCTGCGCTCGGAGGGGGCTTGGTCGCGTGATGCCGACCAGTCGGATTTCTCTAAAAATGAGGGCGGGGCGTCCAATTGGGGAGGCGTGTTGATCGATACGGTCCGAGCAAGGGGGGGGGACTCTGTGGAGTCGACCGGCTTGCGCATGGATTTAAGCTGGGTGGACATGGGTAAGAGGTGTTGAGCGTTAAAAGGTTACTCCCCGTCTATCGGCTGCGGCGGTTCATTGGGATTTGACCGGCCACAGCTGGAATCGTTCCAGATAGCCGGAGGGGGATTCACCTCGGTAAGAGGTGGGTTGCGGTGAGGCAGGGTGGGTCAATCTGGCACTTGACCGCGCAGTTGGCCGTGCAGGTTTGGCACGGCTGTGCGGGTGGGCTGTGCAGCCGTGGATTGCGCTTAGAGCACGAAATTGATCGGGGCAATCAGGACGACGAATTCGCCCTTGAGGCTGGTCTTGGCGAGGCGGTCGCGCACCTCGCCGGCGCGGCCAACGAGGAACGTTTCGTGGAGCTTGGTAACCTCTTTGGCGATGCAGATGACGCGGTCTGGGCCGAGTTTTTCGACGATTTCGTCGGCGAACTTATCGATCCGGTGGCAGCTTTCGTAGAGCGCCAGAGTGAAGTCGAACTCGCGGTATTTTTCCAGAAAAGCGCAGCGGGCCGAGGTCTTGGCGATGAGGAACCCGGCGAACAGGAAGCCGTTGGTGGGCAGGCCGCTGGCGCTGAGCACCGCCACCACAGCACAGGCTCCGGGCACGGGAATGACCGGCAAGTTGCGGCGGCGGCAGGCGCGCACGACCCGAAAACCGGGGTCGCTGATGGCGGGCGTGCCGGCATCGGAGACGATGGCAACGGTTTTGCCGGCGGCGAGCAGGTCAGCGAGTTTTTCGGCGACTTCGATTTCGTTGTGGTCGTGGTAGGCGAGCAGGTCGCGGCGCAGTCCAAAGCGGGTTAACAGGCTGCCGGTGGTGCGGGTGTCCTCGCAGGCGACCAGGTCGACGGAGCCGAGAATGGCGCGGGCGCGCTCGGTGAGGTCGGCGAGGTTGCCGATGGGCGTGGCCACCACGTAGAGGTGGCCGGGAAGCGGCGTGAGCGAGGCGTTGGAGGGAGTGTCAGCCATGGAGCGGTCAACACAGGCACAAAAAAATTCGGCCTGAGCGAGGCCGGATTTCGGGCGAGCGTTAGCGGTAACCGCCGCCGCCGAGGCCGCCCATGCCTGGAATGCCGCCTTCCCAGTTGGCGGGGCGGCTCCACGGGATGGTGCTGTCCTGCTCGGTCTTGGTCGAGCAACCGCTGGAAAGCAGCGAGGCGCCGCTGAGGGCGAGTGCGAGGAGGATCAGTTTGGTTAAACGCAGCATAGTGTTATTGAGCAAAAGTGGCGAGGTCGCCCTTGTTGAGGTTACCTTTTAGAGAACCGGTAACGATTTGGGCAATCGCGTAGTTTTCCTGACTGCTGCTGACCACGGCGGTGGCGAGGACTTTACCACTGCGGCTAATCACGAGGTTTTGCTTGGGTTGGATACCTTGGGTGGAGCCGACTTTGATGACCACAAAGCCATTGTCCGCACCGATGCTCACGACTTGAAAGCCGGCCGCATCCTCCACGACCAGGAGGGGGGCCTCAGGTGTAGGGGTGGAGACCCCCGGGGTGGAGACCGCGTTCACTGCATGGTTGGTCGTAGCGCTGCGTGAGTTGGCTTTGGTGTTGATCGCGATCAGGTCGGTGATGCGCGCCTGGAGATTGGTGATCGTGGTCTTGTACTCCTCGCTTTGTTCGGCGGCGGTGGTGGCTGCGGTCAATTTGATTTGGGCCAGCTCCTGTTTGAGTTGGTTGATTTCAGTGGCGAGGGTTTGGGCGGCCTCGGTTTTTCCAGTGAGTTGGGTGCGCAGTTGGGTCGTTTCGCGGGCGAGTTGTGTGCTGCGGGCATCGGCAGCGGAGGCCTTGGACTTGGCTTCTCCCAATTCACTGTCCATTGCGGCAAGCCGCTTTTGGAGGGCTTCACTTTGCGCAGCAGACTCGGTGATTTTCCCCTGGAGTTGGGTGGCTTGCGTGGCGGCTAGGGCAACTTCTTGCTGAAGTTGTTCTTTGGCCGTGCCGATTTGGAAGAAAAAGAAGGTTGAGGCCACTGAGCCTAGTATGGCGATGACGCAGAGGATCAGGGTAAGGGGTTTCATGTGGGGTGTTTAACGCAGCTTCGCCCTCGGAAACCGACTTGAAAAGGGAAAAGTGGCTGCGGGGAGAACGACTCCTTTTAAGCGAAGGCTAGCGATGGGGGTTCGTCTTTGGTCCCATCAGGTTGGTGGCGACGGCGCTGCGACACTTGGATTCAGAACCGCAGTTTAGCCCATCACTCGGGCTCAATCATTTTTAGGATAATCGCATTTACCGCTTAAGCTTCGGCCCAAACGGTCGTTTTAAGGGGTGAACCCATCACGTGACGATCACTCCACTCACTTCCGCTCAAACCGTGGACCGCGCACGGACACTCCTACAAACTGGGCGCGGGGCGGTGCTTCAAGATTTGCTCAACTTGATCCAAGCACTTTCGGGGAAGGTGGAGGATATTTGCCTCCATGAGCTTACGGGACTTCTTGAGCTTGATCCCATTGTGGTGAGCCGGGTGTTGAGCGCTGCCAACACGGTGCGCAACAACCCCGGTATCTCTGCGTTAACCAGCCTCAGCCATGCGGTTCACCAAATCGGGCTTCACAAAATCCGCGGCATCGCCGTTTCGATGATGCTGTTGGAAGGCGCCGCCGGGGAGACCCAGAGCCCTGAACAACGCGCCGCCGCAGCCCATGCGTTGTGCGCCGGACTGATTTCGCGTTCGTTTGCTGACTCCCTGGGTTACGCCGATCCGGATATGCTCTTTGCTTGTGGCACGCTGCGTAACCTCGGCTCCGTACTTTTACCCGCCATCGCTCCCGACCATTGCCGCGAAGTCGCGCTGCTGCGCAAAACCATGCCCGAGGACCAGGCCTTTCGTCGTCAGTTTGGCCTGACGCCGCTCGAACTGAGCCGGGAAATGATCAGCGGCCTGCGTATGCCTGTGGAAATTCTTCAAGCTTTGAAGGAGTGTAATCCAGCCGCCATGGGCAGAGCCGCCAGCCAGCTTTCCGGACGCATTCTTTGCATCACCGAGTTTAGTTCTCAATTGGCCACGTTGGCGCTGTCGCAGAAATTAGACACCTCCCAGTTTTTGGAGCAGGCGCATGCGTTGGCTCGGCGCTATACGAAAATCATGCCCGATGCGGGAAAGCTGATCACGGGTGCGTTGGACTATGCCCTTGAACAAATTAATTCCCTGAGCAAGCACGGCAATTTCATCTCACCGGTCGTGTTGTCCCGGCTACGCTCCCACGCCAAATTTGGTACTCAACCGCAGGGATCGACCGCCAGTACCGACACGGTCCCTCGCGTAGCAACAACGGTCGCCACCGCCAACGTGGCAACAGCCGAAGCGGGCCCCTCCGCCGACATCGAGGTGGCCGTAATCACGAATGCGCCGAGCGCGCTCAGCCCTGACGACGCTTCCGATACAACTCATTCTGTTGCGCCTGCCGAAGCAGCCAAGCCCGCTGCGGAGCACGATCCCGAGCCGATCCCAGCGATGGATTGGGCCGAGCAACTCGCCGGCTCGCTCGCCTTCGAATCCCAAGCGGAAGCGCCCCCAGCGTATGGGGTGTCGATGAGCGTCGAAGACCCCTGGGTGAGCGTGCTCGCCACCATTCAGCAGGTGATGCAGGCCGATCATTGCGCCATCTTTTTGGGCCGAAAGGGCGGCAAGCGTGCCAGCCTGCACCGGTGGACGGGTGGTTTCGGCGCGACGGTGGGTGCAACTCCCGTGTGCACCACCACCGAGCGCACGGTTTTTGGGGTCTGTTTGATGCGTAACGAAACGGTGCTCATCCACGACGGCTTGAACGCCAGTTTGGATAATTACCTGCCCGCCTGGATGGGCCTGGCCTGCCCCCGACCAGGCGCATTTTTACTCTTGGCGTTGAGCACGGAACAGCCAGCGGTTGGCTTTGTTTTCCTGGCTTGGATCAAGCCGCGTAAGATCATTATTTCGGCAGCGCAAACCAGTCTCATTCGCAGCCTGATCGCGCCTCATCTCTCGGAGTTTGCTCTTGTGGAGAGCCGGTGAGTGGAGCGGAGTTCGGCTTTAAACCGAACTCCGGAGCCGCTCATCGCGATCCGGCAGAGCCTTGTTTTAACGATTAATTCGCAGGCGAAGAAAGCGTCCCGATGTGGTCGGCACATCCACGATATCCGTTACCGTTACGGGGCCGGCTACATTTGCTGCACCGGTACTGGACCATATCACCCTCCACGTGGACATATTCCCGCTAGCGAGCACTTCGTAGGTCAGCGCGGGGTCGGCGATACGGTTGAATGTCACCGTGACGCGTTTCGAGTTTGCGGATAGTCCATGCGTTATAGCTGTTCCCGCTACTGTCCCGAGGGGATCGGAATTTAGGGCGTATTCCAGTAGGTTGGACATACCATCCTGGTCGGGGTCTGCGGTCGGCGAGGAGTCCTTGCTGCCCCACGAAATCCCCGTTGACCAGCCGGCAAACCGATCTGGGGCGTAGTTGAGCGCAAGCGTGTTGCCAGTCACCGAAACGGACCAGACGCCCTTGCCTGGAAAGCCGATGGGAAGCAGGGCGATCGCGGTTGGGCTGACATTGGTTAGGATTCTGGTGGCTTTGACCACGGGAAAGCTGCGCGCGGTTTCCGAAAAATTAGCCAGGCCAGTCGTATCCAGTCGAAGCGTCCAACTGGTGGCACCTGTTGCGACCAACGAGGCTGCCGTGAAGGGCGGGGGCGACGCAGTCCAATCTTGCACGCGCAGTTCAAGTGCTGACCCAGTCAGGACGGTAAGGTTGCCGGTGGTGGAGCCGTTACCCGTGAAAATGGCGCCACTGCGCACAGTCACAGCCGACGCTAATAAAGAGTCTGCGATTAATTTACCGGAATTTATCGAAATGCTGCCCGTGAAACTACGGTTGTCGCCGGATAACCGTAGAAGGTTCGCTCCCGTCTTAACAAACGAGCCGGTGCCCTGGAGTCGACCGGAGTAGTGAGTGTCTACCCCGTTGCCACCTACGATAAGCCTGGCGGTTCCTAGATCGGTTATACAATCGGCGTCGCCCCCCTCCAAACCGCCGATAGTTTGCGGGTAACTGCCTAGGCTTAAGGTGATCGTCGAAGTGGACGGAGTGGCGTTCACAAAGGTGAAGGTGCTGGAGGGGGAAAGCTGATTGGCCGCACTCATGGCCAGCGAGGGCTGCACGTTGGTGCTGGACGAGGAGAACGTGGTCGCGCCCTTGTGAGAAAATAATGCAGTCGAGTTGGGGGCCGCTCGCAGGGTCAGGGGCGAATTTCCACGGAGTTGAATGGCCAGTGCGCCGTCGCCGCTTACGCTGTTGGCGAACGAGCTGGTCGTGGTGTTGACCTTTCGGATAGTCAAAGTCGCGCCCGCTGCCACGTCGATTGAGGCCGCTCCCACGGTGCCGGTGGTGCCATTATTTCCAATCTGTAGAACGCCTTCGCTTACCCGGATTTGCCCTACGGCTTGCGGATTATCTGCTTCTAGTCGCAACGTGCCTGGACCGGTTTTATCAAAACCGACGTTGGTTTCTAAGGGTGTGGAGATAATAGCGTTGGATCGGACATTAATTGCCGGGCGACCGATCGAGGGGAATGTGATTTTCCCGTTATCGCTGGGGTTCGTAATGGAATAAAGGTTTACTCCGGTCGTGTCGAAGCGCAGCTCCGAAACCGTTACGGGCTGGGCCAGTGCGATCGAGTAGTTCGACGCTAAAGCTGCACCATTACCCAATATTGCCTGTTGGTAATCCTGCCAGGCGCCGAGTGTACCACTGTTATTGCGCCAGTTGTTACCTGACAAGTTCCAGGTTCCCGCTCCTTCGACCGGTGTTGGGCTTGGGGTGGGTTGCCACACCTTTGCGCTGGCGAGCGGCTGAAGGGGTGGCATAACGGCGGTATTTATCGAAAAGGAGGGCTCGATATTACTAACCGAAGCGTTGAGTGAAAGGGTCACGGGCGTGCGGTTATCGAGAAACTGGATCGTCCACGTGTTAGCCGAGACGGAACTAGCAACGATGCCGGTCACGGGGTTATTTGCCGTGCCCGTGAAAGGCACCAGTAGGGTGACCATACGCACCGTGCTGGCACTTTCAGCTGTCCTCTGCCTCAGCGTTAGCGCGGCAACGGGATCGGCGCTTTGTGAGGGGTAAAACCAGCCGAGGGTATTATTTACATCGGTACCGGTAACCCCTGAATTTGCATAAAACTCCGTGGGGCCGGACACGCTGACTATAGCAAGATTTGGCTGAGTGTCGGCGTTGGGCCACAAGGCGACGTCGCGATCGGTGGTCCAGATGTAGCGTCCAGCCTTTCCTGGGCCGGTTTCGCTTTGCCAGTTGGTGGATTTCAAATGCCAGCGTAAGTCGTAGGCGTGGGCTGCGCCATTGCGCGACGTCAGGGTATCCACGACAACCATAAGAGGCGCTTTGCCAGCGGCGGGTTTTACGAAGGCAATTTCGCGGCGATGGGTTGCGATGCGGTTGGTCGTGCTGCCGTAGCCACCGACATACCAACCGGAAGCGTAGTCTATCGTATCGCTGGTGCCGAAACGCGACGGCGGGGTATCGGTGTCGTTGATGCCAATGGGATTAGTCTCTTGATCGTAGGTTCGCGCCTGATCGAGGTTATCCACCCTTATTGTATTATGCGATGCGGTGGAGGTGCCGTAGTCACGCCACACACTGGTGTCGTAGGTGAAGCCACCGTTGTCGAAGAGGAAGGGGCGACCATAGAAATACGTTACTAAGTTGAGCGCATCCTGATGGCCGTGCCAGCCGCCGAGAGGCCCGACATCAAACAAGGTATAGTGATCGGTTTTACCCCAACCGGATCGCAACACGGTGTAGCCGCTATCAGGCAAGGCCAGGCTTTTAAGGGAAGTGGCGGGGACGGTGTCTTGCGAGGCGGTCTCGGTTTGCAGTGTATTTGCCCAACTCAGGAGCGGGCTGCTGAACCTGCTTTCCCAACCCGTGAAGGTGGCGCTGCTGGTTTTGACCGGCCCGCCGTCGTTGAGGGTGGGGGCCCAGCGATCGGGCGCACCAATTTGCACCAGCCACTCGCCCATTTTAATCAGTTTTTCCCAAAGTGGATCGGCTACTTCTGAGCTGAATCCATTACGAATAACAGAGTTGAATGCATCGCTTATCTTGTCCGTTACCCAAACGTGGTAAATCGGCGCACATTCATACCATGCACCGTCGCCCAAGGTGTTTTGGTTGAGCGCATCCGCCAAATTATTTTGCCCACTTTGACGCCAGAACAGGGCGTCGATGAATTCAGGGAAAACTGCGCCCTGGGTGACTAATCCACACATGGCCATAGTGTAGTGATTACCTGCGCTGTAGGCATGGCCGGAGAGGAAATTACCATGATCCAGGACCGACTTTAAAAAGAGCAAGATGTCCTCGTCGCTGACGGAGGTGGTGGATTGACTGAAGACAAAAAACGAGGCCGGCCAACTGCGGGAAAGCCTCAGGCCGGCTTCCAATCCACGCCAGGAAGAGGTGTCGGTTTCCTGCCTTATGGCGGGAGCAGGTTCTTGATCGACCCAAGAGCGCAGATTCCCCGCCCAGCAAGCAGCGTAATTTTCTTTGGATGCGGCCGTAGTTCCATTATATGCTTTGGTGAGTGTATCCCAGTGCCCGTGTCGGTTCATGGAAAAGCCCCACTCGTAATTGATCGCACCGGTAAAGCCGGGTTGCAGCGTGGGATTGAAACTCCAGTCTATGGCGCCGAGCACCCCGCCTAAGTTGGTGTAGGTGTGGGTGTTTCCCACGTAGGTAAAGGTGCCGGCGACGAAGGTGTCGGCTGAAGTGGTGGAACGTGTGGATCCCATCGGCCAACGCGCAGTGAGGTTTTGACGGTAGTAGTTGGCGAGGGCGGCCTTGGCTTGATTAATTGCCGTGGTGCGCACGCTGCCGCTACTGCTGCGTGCGGACTGAACCGCCGTTTTTACTGCCTCCATACCCGCGCGGTTGAGGTCGATATGATCGAGCAGATCTTCGTCCGCCACGCCGGGGCCCGTCGAGGTTGTAGCTACCGTGCCACCGCAATAATTTATTATATAACTCCCTGAAAACGTACCGCTTCTTAATAAACGCATCCGGTTGGCGCCATTATATGCACCCCTGGTGGCCTTCATCGCTGACACGGGAATAACCAAGCGGCGCCAGCCGGTCCATTGCAAGGGTAGGGTGGCGCTCATTCCCAGCATTTCCACGGTGAGTTGTACCCCGTTTGGAGTGCGGGAGGGCAGGTGCATCCACACTTCTACCGATCTTCCTGTAGCGAGGGTTGTCCCAGTCAAATGGATATCAACTGAAGCCTGTACGGACGGCGTCCACGCTCGGTTAACCGCACCTCCTCTTTGCGCGGTGGAGGCCATCAACGGTTGGGCACTGGCGGTGCTGACTGGCGGGGCAATATAGAAACAGATAACGGCGAGAAGTGCACCGAGTTGCTTTAGTGAAACGGGGCCACTAAGCGAAGGAATCAAACGCAGATTTTTTTGGCGGGTAGGGGACATAAGAAAGTTACAAACGTGTTAATATCGGGTCCTGTGCATTCCGGAAGGGTGTAATGGCGGAAGGCCGGAGGTGAAATGCTGGCAGATCTTGCTACGAGTCGGGCTTTAAGGCTGGCGGCAGCGTGGTCTGCAGCGGGGGGCCGTGTGAGTTCGTCGTCTTGGAGGGATTGATTAAAGTCATAATAAAAAGGCATCGGGGTTATTCTGACTTGGTGGCGCTCACTTTTAATAGTGCGAGATCCCAGGGGATTTCGTGGTAACCATTAAAGTTGCCCAAGGGAACTCCAGGAACGCGGCTTTTCCCGTCCCAACCTTGATAAAGAAAAATCATATTAGTCGGATCTAGCACCATGGATTCATCTTGGGAGGCGCAAAGCATTTCGCCGTGGCTGATGTGTGGACTCCACGGCGCAGCGCCGTCAGCGGCGCGGACATTATTCCGGCCAGCAAAGGGCTTTGTGGCATCACCATTTATTAAACGCCACTCACCATCTAGTCGATCGGCC
>JBILJE010000250.1:0-4753 GCA_044377395.1 Rariglobus sp.
TGTCTGGGCTCCGGATTTCCGCTGTGATACTACGCAGGATGCCGAGTGCTTGGGCTCCCCTAATCAAACCAATGAAACTTCGAAGAACCTGTTTAATTTATTTAAGTGTATTCTAAGTAAATGTTTGTGGTTTTTTTAACGGGGACGAGCGTTTGTGGGTGAATGTAAAAACAGTGTTAACTGTGGTGGTGGGTATATACCTACTAGGTGTTTAAGTGTTTTTCTATAGTATGGAGCCGAAAGACATATCGATGGTTCAGCCCCTCACCGAGACGGGTGAATAAACGTATGTTTAGGTAATCTCATGAAAAAACTCCAGCGGTTCGCATATTCAGGAAGGGCCGATTTATCGGAGGTTTTCCATCGCCCGACGCGTGTGCGACCGCTGTTCGATGCCGATTACCGACGCGCGCTAGCCGAATATCTCGCGCACCGTGACGAGGCGCATTTGGGTGCGGCCAGTGAACTGGGCTTTTTGGCGATGCGGCGAGGCATGAATATCTTCGATTTGGTTCGTTTACATGAAGATTCTTGGCCGCTGATGGGTGCGCCTGATGGAACGCGCTACGAGGTGACGCACCAGCTAAGGGCTGCGCGGGAGTTTTTGCTGGATGCGCTTTCGCCGTTTGAAGCGGCCCTGCGTCAACTACCGGTTGCTCAGGCGCGAGTGGGGGATTTGGAGCTGGCTTTGGCGGGGCGCGGGCAGGAACTGGCGGAACTCGTGCCTCGGCTGCTTCAACTCGAAGCCGCTTTGCGCTGTGGCAAGGCGCGCACCTTGAAGCTTTTTCAGCAGGTGCGCCTTCTCAAAAACGAGATTCTGACTCATCCCGATAAATTAGTGCAAGTGCACGAGGCGGAGCGTAAGCGGGTGAGCCGTGAGTTGCACGATGATATCGGGCAACTGCTTGTTGCTCTTAGCGTACGGTTGGAAGCTTTGAAAAAAGACCCTACGTTGGGTCAAGCGTTGCAGGGGCAAGTCGAGGTGGCGCAAGTGTTGGTCACACAGACCATGGAGTCGACGCACCGTATTTGTCGCAACTTACGCGCTGACGCGCTCGACCGCTTGGGGTTGCGTGGGGCTATCGCTGATTACGTTCGCATGTTCGCCGAGCGGGCGGGAATCAAGGGATTCATGCAGGATACGGCCGATCTCTCTGGTTTGGGCGTCGAGCAGGAGGTTGTGCTTTATCGAATCGCCCAAGAGAGTATCACTAACATAGTTAAGCATGCGAATGCGACTCGGCTTGACGTGCGGTTTCTCCGCTTGCCGAGGGATGTTTGTATGGAAGTGGCCGACAATGGGCATGCGTTCAACGTCGCCGATACGTTGGTGGAAAAATCAGGTTTGCGACTTGGCCTGCTCGGAATGCGGGAGCGCGTGCAACTCATGCGTGGCGATTTTTCCGTCGAATCCGTGGTCGGTCGCGGCACCACGGTGCGGGTGCGCTTACCGCTGGCGTCACGCTCGGACGGTCTTTCTGAAGTGCGCAGCCCGAGTCTGCTGGCGAGTGCGCATAGACCCCTTTTTAGCCGAAATCTATTTCATGAAAAAAATAACTATACTTCTTGTTGATGATCATGCCGTACTGCGGCAGGGGCTGCGGGCGCTATTGTCGCTTGAGACCGACCTTGAGGTCGTGGGTGAAGCGGAAAATGGGCGCATGGCTGTGCAACTGGCCAAAAAGCTGGCGCCCGATGTCATCGTTATGGATATCGCCATGCCCCAGCTTAACGGCCACGAGGCGACCCATCAAATTTGTAAAGAGGCCCCGAACTCGAAGGTGCTTATCCTGTCGTGTTACGGCGACGACGAGTACGTGCACAAGCTGACGGAGGCGGGCGCGGTGGGTTACCTGATTAAGGATACCGTTGCCAGCGACTTGGTTAAGGCGATCCATGAGGCTTATAAGGGGAATGCATACTTTAGCCCACCCATCGCCAAGCGCCTGCTGGACCGCTACCGCGAGACATTTATCCGAGGTGGCAAGCCGCTCAATTTGAAGCCCTCCGTGCGGCTGACTTCGCGGGAGCAGGAGGTCTTGCAATTGGTGTCCGAGGGCAAGGGCAACAAGCAGATCGCCTCCGACTTGTGCATCAGCATCAAGACGGTCGAAAAACACCGCCAGCAGGTCATGAATAAACTCAATATTCATGACGTGGCCGGTTTGACCCGCTACGCCATCACACAGGGTGTCATCGAGATGGCCCCGCGATTGGCCTGATAATCTGGCTGGGGCTGCGGGGCAACTGAACGATAAGCCCGATTGGACGAGGATTTAAGACCGTGTTATTTAGCGGAATACAGGAGGTTTGGATCCTCCGTGGGCGGGCACAAAAAAGGCCGGCCTGAATAGGCCGACCTTAATGGATTGCGCGGTCTGGGCGCAGTGCTTGGCTCAGAGCTTGCTGATGTCGATTTTCTTAAGCATCTGCTTAAGAACTTTGCCGGCCTTGAACTTAACGACGGCGCGCGCGGGGATGACGACCTCCGCTTCGGGCTTGTTGGGATTACGGCCGATGCGGGACTTGCGGCGCTGCACTTCAAGAACGCCGAAGTTGCGCAACTCGACATTACGGCCTTCGGCCAAGGCCTTTTGGATGATGTCGAGGGTCATTTGGACCGTGGCGACGACTTCCTTTTGGGGGAACGAGGTCTTTTCGTAAATGGCTAGGACAATTTCGCGTTTGGTGAGGTTGTTGGACATGATGATTTTGATTCAGGTGTTGGTTTTGGGTACTGGGTGTAAGCTACTTGCCGCTCATGGATTACGTCAACTACGGGAGTCGATTAACTCGTGATAAAACAATGGGGTTCGCGGTTGATAATTTAATTAAGTATCTGTTTTTTAGGTATTTACGTTTTGATTATCGGTTTCGATTTGTTTTTGGGTTCGAGGTTATGACTTAAGCATTTTCCATGAGTGATGCTAAGTTGCGCCATGCATCGGCACAAAGTGTAGTCGGGTAAAGTGCTTCTGATACATTTTCTGAAAATAATCGAATTCAGGGTGGTGCGACTTAAAAAAGTCCCCGCTCTCATACATGAGTATCGTAGCGACAATCCTCATTCTTCGCCCTAGCACTCGTCCCCGCCATGCCCGATCCCCTTGCCGTTAATTCCATGTTTTCCCGTATCGCCCGTCGTTACGACGTGGCCAATCGCTTGCTCAGTGGGGGCGTTGATGTGTGGTGGCGGCTCCGGTTGGTCGCGGTGGTGCGTCGCCAGGCGGTCAAAGACGTGCTCGATTTGGCTACTGGCAGCGGTGATGTGGCCTTCGCCTTAAGCAAGGGGCTCGCTGAGTCCACCGCCATTACCGGCATGGATTTCTGCCAACCGATGCTCGATGAGGCCGTCATCAAGCAGCAGAGCAGCGGAAGGTTTCCCAATGTTAACTTTCGCCAGGGCGACGGCATGGCGTTGCCTCTGGCCGACGCATCCTTCGATGCGGTGACTATTTCCTTCGGGTTGCGTAATATGGCTGATCGCCACCGGGCCCTCTGCGAAATGTTCCGCGTGCTCCGACCCGGCGGAAGGTTGGTGATCCTCGAATTCTCCCAGCCCTATGCGTGGTTTCGCCCCCTCTACTATTTCTACCTCAAGCGCATTTTGCCGTCCATTGCCGCAGTTGTGACGGGTGATCGCGGGGCATACGAGTACCTGTGTGGCTCGATTGAGCGTTATCCGGGACACACTGCCATGACCGCTGAAATCGTTCAGGCTGGGGGGCGTCACGTTGAGGTGAAGCGCATGACCTTGGGCTCTGTCGCGCTGCACATCGCGTTCAAATAAGCGGTCGGGCCTGCCCGTAGCCAAATACCACGCGCCAACAGACACCAGGTTGGCCCTAGGTTGGGCGCGAGCGGTTAATTAAACGACTTACCGCAGCCGCAGGTGCTTTGGGCGTTGGGGTTCTTGATCTCGAAGCCCTTGCCGTGGAGTCCGTCGTCAAAATCGATGTTCGATCCGTCTAGGTAGGCGAGGCTGGTCGGGTCGATAACCAGCGCAATCCCCTCACTCTCAAAATGCGTGTCGTCAGCCTTCGGCGCGTCGAACGACAGTCCGTATTGAAAACCTGAACACCCGCCGGTTTCGATCAGCACCCGCAGCGGTTGAGTCGCGCTTGTTTGAGCGGACTGCATGACACGGACTTGGGCGGCGGCGCGAGGGCTGAGCGTAATCATGGGCCCAAACTACCGCTCGGGCCCCGTCACTGTCAATGGGTGTAGCAATTCTCATGCTAGCGGTGATTTCCCCTCTTGCCAGAGCCACTTGACTCGCATTCTCTCCGCTTCCGTGGCTGCCATTAAACACATCTTTAACGAACTTCATTACGAGATGACCCGCACTATCGCAGAAGGCGGTATGGGCGTGGTTTACGAAGCACTTCAGCGCGGTTCCGGCGGCTTTACCAAGGTCGTCGCGGTCAAACTGATCCGCGAGGAATACTCGACGATTCCCGAGTTTCAGAAAAATTTTATCGGTGAGGCCCGTTTGGTCGCCAACCTGATTCACACCAATATCGTCCAGACTTACCACCTCGGCTTGATCGGTGGGCAGTACTTCATGGTCATGGAATACGTGTCCGGAGTGAACTTGGAGCAACTCATCGAACGCCAGAGCTCACTTGGGCGGCTCATGCCCGTTGATATCGCCGCTTTCATCATTTCGCGCATCGCCCGTGGCCTCACCTACGCGCACCAAAAGCTCGACAAGGACGGGCGCCCGCTCGGCATCGTGCACCGGGACATCGGC
>JBILJE010000251.1:0-4751 GCA_044377395.1 Rariglobus sp.
CCTTGCCCTCCAAGACCTTGACCTCGGCGTCGGTGAGTTTGGCGCCGTTTTTCAGGTCGTTGAGGAAGGTCGTGGAGTCCTTCCAGCGGGCGTAGCCCTCGGCGCTGAGTTCGAGAGCGACGGTGAGCGATTGGCCGGCCATAAAGTTAACGGTGCGCTCGTAGGGCTTGAAGCCGGCGCGGGTGATGCGGAGTTTACTCAGACCGGGGCGCACGGTGAGTTTACCGGGGGCGGTGCCCACCGCGATGCCATCGACCTCGACGGTAGCGGCGAGCGTGGAGACCTTCAGCTTGCTCTCGGAAATGGCGACGGTGTTTTCTACGCCGATACGGATGTCGGGAATGGTGAGATCAGCAGCCTCGGTTTGAAGCGTGATGGTGACGAGATTGGCCGCTGCGGGGGGCGTGATGCGCCCGCTGTCGATGCGCGACTTCAGTGAGGCGGCGACTTTGACGGAGGCCTGGTCGAGTAACTCATCGAGGCTATCGGTGCCGCCTTGGATGGCGTTGGGCGTCTGCTGGACGATGGTGGACACCTTGACGGTGTCGGAGGCGAGACTCGCGCCGGACTGGCCATCGAGGATCTTGTAGGTGAGGCGCACGGTGCGGGTCTCGTTGACGGCCTTGACGCCATAGGCGTCGATGGCGCGCACTTGGACATCGTAGCCGGCCAAAGTTACCTGAAGCAGGTAATCGGCGCCCAGGGTTTGGGCGAGGCGCAGGGCCGAGGTGTTCTGGGCGAGAGCGGTGTCGAGGGCGTCGGTGGAACCGGGCGCATCGATCTTGGCCACGGCATGGGAGGAGGTTTCGCGACTGATGACCCCGACGCCCAGATCGGTCACCCGGGAGGTGACGTAGTCCTCTAGTGACTGGAGCTTGGGGTCGCCCACCGGGCCAGCGCGGTTGGCGACGAAGATGGCGGCTTTATAGGTTTTGGAAACGGCCTCGCGCTCCTTGGTGGTGGTGGTCGTGACCTTTTCGGTCACCGTTTTGCCGTCCTTAACGTAGGTGCGGGTCTCAACCGAGGTCGTTGGTTCAGCAACCTCGCGGTCAACGGTCACCGTTGATTGGGCAAAGGACGGTGTAATCGACGCGGAAAACGCGAGACCGAGCAGGGCTGCGAGAGAGAAAAGCAAGCGAGTTGATTTCATGGAAAAAGAGAAGGAATGCGATAAATGGCAGAGCTTGGACGCCTTGCGCAGCCAAAAGTGGCATTATTTTTTTCGTCGCACCAAAAACCGGCAATGGGGTTTGCGCCCACTCATTGCAAATGCCGCTTTGCAAACTAGCCAGCACCGGACATGTGTAAGGACATAATTTTTTACGGCATGACTACCCCACTCTCACTCCGCCTGCGTCTCAGCCTCGCCCTTGGTCTTTATGGCTCCGCGCTGCTAGCCCCCGCCAGTTTCGCCCTCTCCCCAAGTGAGGTCGATTCACTCACCATCAAAGCATCTCGTGGCAACGCCATCGCCCAGTACACCCTCGGGCTCGCCTTGGCCGACCCCCGTGAACCCGCCTACGAACCTGCCCAAGCCTATGTCTGGCTGAGCCTCGCCAGCCTCAACGGCACCACCAGTAAGGCGCTTTCAACCCTCACCCAACAGTTGAGCCCAGCCGATCTCGCTGAGGGTAAACGCCGTCTGGAGTCCGCCATTGCCGACCCCGTCAGTCCGGCTATCTCACCGATCACCCCCGGCGCGGACTCTCACGCCACCTCACCGGTAATTTCTCGCGCCCCAGCAACGGCCGCCGATCCCGACAAACTCGGCATCGAGTTGGCAGCCGCCCATAAAGAAAAAGAACTGGTCAAGGCAGAGTTGACCGCGCAACTGGCCGACACGCGCAAACGCATCGCCATTGCTGAGGCGGCACTTGAAAGTAAAGACCGCGAAATCGCGCTTCTCGGAGCCCGCCTCAGCGACCTCAACCGCACCCTTGCTGGTGGCGTAAACCCTCCCTCCAGCCCCGTCACGGCCGCCCCCGCGCCCACCTCCGCCGAGGTCACGTCACTGCGCAACGAGCGCGATCAGCTCCTGCTCTCCGCCAGCGCCGCGACCCATGAACTCGCTGAGCTGCGCGCCAAGTTCTCCAAGTCCACCGCCGAACTGAACGCGCAACGCGAAAAACTCGAGCGTCTCAGTACCGACGTCGCCGCCGCCCGCCGAGCCCAGGCACTCGCCGAAGCAGAGGGAGGCAACCTCAAGGCCGCCGCTCAACTCGCCGCCGCCGAACGCCGCACCGCCGCTGCCCAGCTCAAGACCGCCACCGCCGAGCTCGCCGCCGCCAAAGAGGCCGCCGCCAACCCGGTGCCCCCTGCCGCCCCCGCCCCGCTGGCCGCCACGGTCAAGGCACTAGAAGCCGAGCTGGCAGCCCTCACCACGCGCCTTACAGAAGCCAACCGCCTCGCGTCCACCGCCCAGACCGAGCTCGCCGCCAAACACGCAGAAATCACCGCCCTGCAGGCCCGCGTCGACGCCGCATCCGTTGCCTCCGGGAGCCTTACAGCCCTTCAGTCCGAGCGCGATCGCCTCGCCGAGACGCTCAAGTCCCGCGATCAGGCCCAGACCCAACTCACCGCCCAACTCACCCAAGCCACAGCCGAAGCCGCCGGCCTGCGAAGTGAAATCGCCCAACTCCAATCCGCCGCAACTGCCTCGGCAATTGAGTTAACTGCACTGCGCTCCCAGGTATCCACCGCCACTCAGGCCGCCACAACCTCGGCCACCGCCTCACAGTCCGCAGCCGCGCAGACCGCCTCCGAACTGGAAGCCCTGCGCGCCCAACTCACCGCCGCACAGCGCACGCTCGCCGAACAACGCACCGCCCTTGATCAATCCGCCGAACTCGCCAGCAAGCGCACCTTCGAGGCAGTCACCCTGCGCGCCCAACTCGACATCGCGACCCAAGCCGCCGCTAACGCCGCCAAGGCCCCAGCCTCACCCGCAGTCCCGCCCGCAACCGCCGCCGAGCTAGAGACGCTGCGCACACAACTCGCCTCCGCCCAAACCACCATCGAGGAACAAAGAACCGGCCTGACCCAAGCGGTCGAAAACCTGGCTGGCGCGCGCAAAACCATCAGTCTCATCACCGCAGACCTCGTTGCGGTCCAAGACCTCCTGCGCGAAGCCCGCACTCCCTCCACGCCCACCCAGTCGCCCCTGCCGGCGCAAGTTTCCGCAGCCGAACTGGAGTCCGCCGCGCGCCTGGCCGAACTCGAAAAAGCCAAGACAACCTCCGACACCCAACTGGCCGCCGCCCTGCGCTCATTCACCTTACAACAAACCGAGATCACTCGCCTCCAGACCGCCCTCGCCAGCATCAACGACGAGTGCATCGCCACGGGCGCCAAACTCGCGGCCGCAACCACCGAGTTAAACGTCCTGCGCCCCCAAGCCGCCTCGGCCTCCGCCGCTACCACTGAAACCGAAATTTTACGCGCCCAGCTCACCTCTGCCCGCCGCGTCGCAGCCGATCAAAGCACCGCCGCCACCGCGGCTGCCGTCAGCTTGGCCGACGCTCGCAAAACCGTGGACGCGGCCACCGCCGAACTCGTTACCACGCGCGACCAACTGCGACAGACGCAAGCCACGGCGGAGGCCACCGCGATCGAGCTCCAGCAGGCCAAAACCCGCCTGGCCCTGGTCGGCAGTCTGCCCGCCGGCACCACGCCCTCACGCCCGGCCCCATTCCCAACGATCACCCTTAACCTGCCGCCAGCCCGACCCGCAGTCCCGGTCGCGCAGCCCCCGGCGGTTAAACCCGAGGCACCCGCTGTGGCTGCCACCCGCTACCACACGGTGGGCACGGGCGACACCCTCACGCGGATCGCCAAGCAATATTACGGCAACGCCGGCCGCTGGAACGACATCTTGGAGGCCAACCGCGACGTCATTCGCAACCCCGACAATCTTGCCCCCGGAACCAAGTTGCGCCTCCCCTGATCGCTCCCCTGCGCACTCGTTCTCGTCATTGGCATAAGCCGCCACTCAATTCCCCTCATTCCGGCGAAACCCAAACCTGCCTCCCCTGGAGGGACGACCTCCGTGTCGTCCGTGCCAGCCCACACTGAGGTGGGCCCTCCCTCGGACCACCTTGCGCTCCACTCCCCCGGAGGGACGACCTCCGTGTCGTCCGTGCCCGCTCCAGCCCACACGGAGGTGGGACCTCCTCAATACGGCCAAGTCGCGTCGCACGACGCCCCTTTAATGCTCCACTCCACCGCGTCCCGCCCGCCTTCAATCGGCGCCCCCGCCGCTCTTGATGTATCGCCGCCCCAGCTGCTGCCAGAAGCCGTCTGGCGCGCCCAGCAGCGAGCCCACCAGGAACGCGTGGCGCTTTGGGCGGACCCACACCTCGCCCGCGCCTCACGCGGCGAAAAACACCCAGTCTACGACTTTCTTTTCACCTACTACTCCTTCCGCGCCTCCTGGCTGCGCCAATGGCACCCGGGCCCCAACGTCATCCTCGCCGGTGAATCGGCCCGCGAATTCCTCCGCTGGCCCGAATACCGCGAAACCCCCGCAGGCGTCCGCCTCGATCTCTCCAGCCTGCCAGCCAAACGCCGCACATCCCTGATCTGGATCCGCGACCTGCTCGCCGCCACCGCAACGCGCGCGCCGGCCTTTGGCTGCTTCGGGCTACACGAATGGGCCATGGTGTACCGCCAAACCCCCGATGAGGTGCGCCACAACGCCTACACCCTGCGCTTCCCGCCCGAGGACTTGGCCCGCATCGTCGAAAACCAACCGC
>JBILJE010000037.1:0-16002 GCA_044377395.1 Rariglobus sp.
TAATAGATCTCCGCGTCATTTCCGCACTACGCGACAGCCTAATTGCCAAGACGATAGCGCCACCTGAGGTGCAGCGACAGGCCGACAAGCGAGCAGCTTTATTTTGGGCGCGTGAGGAGCCTTCCATTGGCGCGCTCTACGGCGCTTTAAGCACGGCGGCGGCGTTGGTCGATACGCTCTCCAAAACCGAACTCGCCGTCGAGTCGGCGGAGATTGGGGTCAAGAAATACGCCGATACGTGGTGGCGCATAGACCAACTTTACCGGCAATTCCTCCTTCATCGCACACTCGCAAGACAAAGCGGCATTCTCGAACGACTCACCGAGTGGGTCGAAGGATGCTACCTAAATCAATTCGTCGCCCCTCTGTCCGTGCGCTGGCAAGAATGGGTAGATCGCATGGAAAAGTGGGAGGCGGGAGCCGTGGCGTCGCAGCGCGATTTCCATTCGCGGTTTGTGATGCAGCACACGCGTACCGGTCGCAAAGTGTTGGTAGTGATTTCCGATGCCCTCCGCTACGAAGTCGGCAAGGAATTGGCGCAACGAATCCAGGCAGAGGAACGCTGGTCGGCCTCCGTTCAGCCCATGCTGGGTGTGCTGCCCTCTTTCACCCAGCTCGGCATGGCCGCGCTCTTACCGCATAAGGAACTCTCGTTTGCCGAGGGTGACGACAACGTGCTCGCCGACGGGCAGCCCACGACTGGCACGGATAATCGTGACCGCATCTTGCGAGCCGCTCATGGAGGCAAGGCGGGCGCTATCCTCGCAAAGGATTTTCTTGCACTGAATAGCAAAAATGAAGGCCGCGAACTCTTCCGCGAAAACGAGGTGGTCTACGTTTACCACAACGCCATCGACGCCACCGGTGACAAGCGCGACACCGAGCACGAGACCGACGTAGCCACGGAGAAGGCCATCACGGAGGTAATTAAAATCCTCAAGAAAGCCGCCGCGATTAACTTCAGTTCCATGCTCGTGACAGCCGATCACGGCTTTCTCTACCAAGATCGGCCGTTGGAAGATCCCGATTTCCTCACGTTGGAAGAATCGGTTCCGAGTGAGTCTCTGCATCGCCGGTTTGTTTCCGATACCGTCGTAGACAGCGCCGGAAAGTTGATTGCCTTCACCCATGCCCAGCTTGGCTTGGCGGGTAATGGCACGATCACCTTCCCTAAAGGCGTGCAGCGCCTTCGCCAACAGGGCTCCGGCAGTCGCTACGTGCATGGCGGGCTCTCACTCCAAGAAGTCGTCGTTCCGGTGATAGAAGTGCGCAAGGAACGCACGAATGAAGTTACGCGCGTTGGCGTGGACGTTGTCCGTACCGTCACACAGATTACGAGCAGTCAGGTCGCAGTGACCTTCGTTCAATCGGAACCGGTTGCGGAAAGATGCCTGATGCTAAATCTGCGCGTGGGCTTCTTCGCGAAGTCCGGCGTCCTCCTGAGCGACTCCAAAAACCTGCGCTTCGATTCTGCTGACTCCGATGCGCGCCAACGTGAACGGGTGGAACGGTTCCTCTTTTCCAAGGAAGCCGACGCATTCAACAACCAAGACATCGTCTTGCGCTTGGAAGAGGCGATTCCCGGCACCAGTCAGTTCGCGCCCTACGCAGAGTTTCCCTATCGCCTGCGACGTGCCTTCGAGAGCGACTTTGACGACGTTTAATCCACCGCACCATGACCCCGCTCGACCAAAAAATTAACCAGCACTTTGCCGGTTTCGTGGTACGCAAAGACCTGACGAAAACAGTAAAGGGCAATGCCATCGTTCCGAGCTACGTGCTTGAATACCTGTTGGGCCAGCACTGTGCGACCGATGACGAAGCTTCTATCCAGAGTGGTATCGATACCGTTAAAAACATCCTATTAAAGCACTTCGTTCACCGTAACGAAAGCGAGCTGATCAAGTCCACGATCAAGGAAAAAGGACGACACAAGGTGATCGATAAAATCACGGTTGAGCTAAACGACCGTGGTGGCTTTTACGAGGCGTCCTTCACCAACCTTGGGCTTAAAAAAGTGCAGGTGGATTCCGCTTACATCAAAAAGCACCCCAAGCTTTTGGTCGGCGGCGTATGGAGCATTGCGGAACTTTCCTACCAACCGGGGGAAGACCCAAAGGACGAACCTTGGCACATCGAAAGCCTAAAGCCGATCCAGGTCGCGCATGTGGACATCGAGGAGTTTCTTGCTGCACGGCGTAACTTCACGACCGAAGAATGGATGGACGTTCTTCTTCAAAGCATGGGCTTCAACCCCGATATGTTTTCCCGGCGCGGTAAACTTTTGATGCTAGTCCGCCTCATCCCGTTTTGTGAGCGAAACTACAACATGATCGAGCTTGGCCCCAAGGGCACGGGCAAGTCGCACATTTATTCAGAATTCTCCCCCCACGGGATGCTCCTTTCGGGCGGCGAGGTCACTGTGGCAAAACTCTTCGTCAACAACGCGAGTGGTAAGATCGGACTCGTCGGCTACTGGGATTGCGTCTGCTTCGACGAGTTCGCCGGCAAGGATAAGAAGGTCGATAAGAACTTGGTGGACATCATGAAAAACTACATGGCCAACAAGAGCTTTTCGCGCGGCATCGAAATGCTCGGCGCGGAGGCCTCCATGGTCTTCATGGGCAACACCAAGAAATCGGTGCCCTACATGATGAAGCACTCCCATTTCTTTGAGGAGCTTCCCGACAAATACATCGACTCGGCGTTTCTAGACCGCCTGCACTGCTATAATCCGGGATGGGAATCCAGCTCGATCCGGTCTGAACTATTCACGGAAGGCTTTGGATTTATAGTGGATTATCTGGCCGAGGTACTCCGCCACCTTCGCGGCCGGGATTATCTGCACGCTTACCACGAGCACTTCGACTTGAGTTCCGAAATCACCACCCGCGACCGCGACGGCGTGCAAAAAACCTTCTCCGGTCTGATGAAAGTTTTATTCCCCGACGGAGTTTGCACGAAGTCAGAAATGGAGGAGTTGCTGGTATTATCTTTAGAAGGACGTCGCAGGGTAAAAGAACAGTTAGTAAAACTGGACGAAACCTTTGCCCCAGTGGAGTTCACCTACACGGATCGTGTCGGTGGCAAAGTTCAAGCGGTCATCACTCGCGAAGAACAGCAATACCCGAGCCTTTCACGCAACCCAACTCACTCCACGAACGTTGACCTCCCTGATCAGCCCGAAGTGCTTGAGTGCGGCATGTCAGTGCCAGATGTCACATCACCTGAGGCCCAACCCGGTCACTTGGTCGTTGCAGAAAACAGCAAGAATTACAGTTTTCGCCGCTTGTTTGCCCTCCACCTTCTTGGCGCCCATGAGATCACGATTGTTGATCCCTATGTACGGGCGTTCTGGCAGATCCGAAATTTCATGGAGTTAATTCAGCTTATCCGCGAACTAACCCCCGAAGGTGATGAGACCAAAATCCGCCTGATTACCAAAAGTGATCCAGACCGCTGCGTTGAGCAGGATGAAAGCCTTCGCAAGATCCAAGAGTCGTGCAGCGGATCCCGGGTTTCAGTTGAATATGAATACGATGCAAATGATGTCATCCATGCCCGCAGCATCACGACCAACACCGGATGGAAGATTAGTTTAGATCGAGGTCTCGATATTTTCTTACGTTATGAAATGAGTCCCTTTTCCCTTGCCGCCTCCGTGCAAGAAGAGCGGCTGACGCGAGCGTTTGAGGTCACGTACATTCGCACCTAATCCGAAATCGTGGCCCCGGAACGAACGGCGTCGGACCGTTACACGGATACAATTGGGGCATATTTCACCGACTATCGTCGGAGCGATGCGCTCCGTTTAGGTTGCCACAAGGTTGCCAGAAACCCTGTTTCTGGCTTCCCTTTGTCGCATTTTGATACATCTTTACTGTTGTTCTAACTCATTAACAATTAACTAAGTCCGCGATTACTCGCGACTTAGGTAAAGCAGGGTAGGGCGGTTCGAATCCCCCCCTCTCCGCCAGTTAACTCGCTGTATTCCAGCGACTTAATAAAACGGGCTGACTAGGTTGTCCAATTGACATGGCAACCTAAACATGTCCCCGACACCCTTCGTCGTTTCCCGCTTCGTAAATCCTAACGGAATTACCTCTTGGCGAGTCGATGGCCGCATCAACGGCCTGCGCATCCGCAAGAACTTCAAGACCCGCGCCGAGGCGGGTGCCGAAAAGGCAACCCTCGAAGCCAAGGCTGCTCAATTCCCGCGCTGTCCTCGAACACCTCAACGCCTACTTCTGCCTCGCGACCCTCGTTTACCTCTGCCTCCGCATCCGCCGGGAGATCCGCGACCGCAACGCCAAGCCCGCCCCCGAAGACTGACCTCCGCCTGCTCACTGCCCCCGCCATACTTCTCACTACCTTTAACATGAGTCCCATAAGCACCCCATATTAACGACAGCTATAAATATGTGCCAAATTATCGTCCATATGTCATTCAGCCTTTAACACAGAGAGGCTATTCTTTCATATTAAAGGCACGACCATGCCAGACGCCAATACCCTTCTCCCGAACCCAACTCGCGCCGGGCGCTACATCCGTCAGGCCACCGGCTACCGTGCCTTCATCCCGGCACCGTTGCCACCCATTCCGCCGCTCAATCTAGGCGGTGAAATCCAAGCCCTACTTTCGCAGGCAGATCGCGCTCTGGGGCGTCTCGACGGCTCCATTCAGACTCTACCAAACCCCAACCTCTTCGTGTTCATGTATGTGCGCAAAGAGGCCGTGCTCTCCAGCCAGATCGAGGGAACCCAAAGCTCGCTCAACGACCTCCTCGCCGCCGAAGCCAAAATCCTCACCCCGGACCAACCCAAGGACGTGGACGAGGTGGTCAACTATGTGCGCGCTATGAACTACGGCTTGGCCCGTCTGCGCGAATTACCCCTATCCCTTCGCCTCATTAAGGAGATCCACGCCGAACTGCTGCAGGGCGTGCGCGGCTCCCACCTCACCCCGGGGGAATTCCGCCGTTCGCAAAACTGGATCGGTGCCGGCGGCTGCACCCTGGCAGATGCCTCCTTTGTCCCCCCGCCGCCCGACGACGTGCCGACCATTCTCGGCGACATGGAAACCTTTCTGCACACCCCCTCCGACCTGCCCGCCCTCGTTCAGATCGGCCTCGCCCATGCCCAGTTTGAAACCATCCATCCCTTTCTCGACGGCAACGGCCGCGTCGGTCGGCTCCTCATCACCTTTCTACTCTGCGAGCGGGATATTCTCACCCAGCCCGTGCTCTACCTCTCGCACTATTTTAAGCGCCACCGCAGTGCCTATTATGAACGCCTGCAGGCCGTGCGCGACGCCGGCGACTGGGAGGGTTGGATCGCCTTTTTCCTACGCGGGGTGATCGACGTTAGTGGCGAGGCCACCGTCACCGCCCGTCGCATCCTCGCACTGCGGGAGGCCCACCGCGCGGCCGTCACCACCGGACTGGGCCGTATGGCGGCCAATGGTCACCGCGTCCTCGATCACCTCTACGAACGCCCGATTGTATCCGTGGCCGACATCCAAACGCTCTTGGGCACCAGCTACCCCGCCGCCAGCCAAGTTGTTAAACGCCTTTGCGAGCTCGACATCCTCAAGGAAAGCACGGGTTACCGGCGCAACCGTCAGTTCCGCTACACCCCGTACATCGAACTCTTCTCCGAAGCGCCGGAACCCGGCCCGGCTAGCGTGCAGTAATCGACGGTGAGTAACCTCCGAGTGGTCTGCTCAGTTAGCCTCTGTGTCCGCGCTCCTGCCGCCGCTGTGACAAACTCCGAAATCCGGCCTCTGTCCTTCGATAGCTGACCTCTAAACGCTGACATCTGCCCACTGACCGCTGCCTTACTCCGTGCCCTCATCCGATCTCCCGTCCGTCTCTGTGTAACCAATCCGAAATCCGTCCTCCGATCTCCTTCCATCCAGTTGACACGCCTCCTCAGGCGTATGCCCACCAAACTCCTCCGCATCCTCTCCTTCCTTGGCAAAGCCGCTGGCCTCGCCCTCACCGTCGCCGGTCCCGTCTCCGGCACTCCTATCGGCCTGACGGTCTTTGCCGCTGCATCCCTCCTCAAGGACGCCGTGAACCACTTCGGCGACCTAGCCGACGACGGTAAACCCAACGACTCGTTTAAAACCTGCCTCAACCTTCATTTAAGACTTCTCCCCCGCAGCCCGGCCCCCAACTTGCCGGGGCTTTTTACTTAAAACGCATCCTCTCAATCACCGCACCCGCTACGGCCCGCCCCCACTTCCCCACTAGCCTGTGCACATCAATACAAGTTACCCCGTGTTACGGTTTTTATTGAATACTTCAATAACACGGCATAACACTCTTTGATTCATGGATCCTGCGCTTAATCCCTACGCTCCCGGTGCGGGTACTCAGCCGCCTGAACTCACCGGCCGCGCCTATCTCTTGGAGGCCGCACGCATCGCTCTCACTCGCACGCGCAATGGGTTGTCTACCAAGAGTTTTATTCTGGTCGGGCTTCGCGGTGTCGGTAAAACCGTGCTCCTTAACCGCGTAGAGGATCAGGCCCGCGAGGCCGGTTACCTGACCTCACTTATCGAGGCTCATGAGGAAAAGTCGTTGCCCGCCCTGCTTCTTCCCGAGCTTCGCCGCATTCTCCTTAACCTAGACCGCGGTGAAAAGGTTGAAGCCGCCGTCAAGCGTGGCATCCGCGTACTCAAAAGCTTCACCAAGGGCCTCAAGCTGACCCTCGGCGAGGTTGAAATCGGCCTCGATATTGACCCCGAGCTCGGCGTCGCCGATAGCGGCGATCTGGAGGCCGACCTGCCGGCGCTCTTTCTCGCTCTCGGCGAAGCCGCCCGGGCCCGCAAAACCGCCGTCGCCATCATCATCGACGAGCTGCAGTACCTCTCCGAATCCGAGTTCAGCGCCCTCATCATGGCGCTGCACAAGATCGCCCAAAAAGGCCTGCCGATCCTTTTCGTCGGTGCGGGCCTACCCCAGGTCGTCGGTTTGGCCGGGCGCTCCAAATCATACGCCGAGCGACTCTTTGACTACCCCGAGATCGGGCCCCTTTCGCCGGACGACGCACGCCTGGCTTTGGTCGAACCCGCCGAACGCGCGGGGGTCGTCTTCCAATCCGAGGCCATCGACGCCATTTATGTGCAGACCCAGGGCTATCCCTATTTCCTCCAAGAGTGGGGCTATCAGGCGTGGAATCTTGCCGCCACGCCCATGATCGACGCTGCCGTGGTTGCACGCGCCACCGAGGCCTCGCTCGGGCGTTTGGATGAGGGCTTTTTCCGTGTGCGCTTCGACCGCCTCACCCCCAGAGAAAAAGACTACATGCGTGCGATGGCCACGCTGGGAGCCGGACCGCATCGCTCGGGCGAAATCGCCGAAAAACTCAACGCCCCGGTGCGCAGTGTCGCCCCGGTGCGCTCCTCGCTGATTTCCAAGGGCATGATTTATAGTCCTGCCCACGGTGACACCGGGTTTACCGTGCCGCTTTTTGATGCGTACTTAAGGCGGATGATGCCGATCTAAAAAAGCTGGTTTCAAAAGAATGTCCGCCGAGCCCATTCGAGATCTTGTTCCCGGTCTTTACGAGCGTCTGCTCGACGAGGAACTCGCCGACGCCCTAGCGGCCCAACCCGAGCTCAAGGCCCTGCTCGGTAAACTCGACGACGAGGACGCCCCCCACGCCTACAGCCAATTCATTTCCCACCTGCTGGCCCACGCACTGCGCACCCGCAAACCCGAAGAGCGCCTGCCCCTCGTCAATCGGTTGATCTCCCTGATTTCCGCCACCGACGGGCTCGACTACCTCCAGCGCAAAACCCTCCTCGCCGCTCCCGCCCCGCTCCTCCTCGCCCTGCAACAACCGCTCCCCGGTCAGGACACGGCGCCGGCGCTGAGCCGGCCCGAAACCCCGTTTACCACCAGCAGCCTGCTCACCGGCGCCCGCCACGACCCCCAACTCGAACACGAGTTGCGCCACGAAATGGCCACCGCCGACCGGGTCGATATTCTGGTTTCCTTCGTCAAATGGTCCGGCCTGCGCTTGCTCCAACCGGCCTTCGAGTCCCTCGCACTGCGCGGGGTGCCGGTGCGCATCGTCACCACTTCCTACATGGGTGCTTCCGATCCCGACGCGGTCGCCTGGCTCGCCGCCCGCCCCGGCTTTGCGGTCAAAGTCTCGTACGATACCGAGCGCACCCGGCTCCACGCCAAAGCCTACCATTTTCAGCGCCGCAGCGGGTTTTCAACCGGCTACATCGGCTCGGCCAACATGTCGCAGGCCGCGATGACCAGCGGCCTCGAATGGACCATCAAGGTCACCGAACAAGACCTGCCCCACATCCTCCAACGCTTCGCCGCTGAGTTCTCCACCTACTGGGCCAGCCCCGACTTCGAGACCTACGACACCAGCCAAGCCGCCCGTCTGGTTTCCGCCATCCACCACGCCAAGACCGGCGCTGGGCAAAACGAGCCGCGCCGCTTTTTCGCCGACCTACGCCCGCACCCCTTTCAGGAACGCATCCTCGACGCGCTCGCCGCCGCCCGTGCCGCCGGCCAAACCCGCAACCTCGTCGTCGCCGCCACCGGCACCGGAAAAACCGTCATCGCCGGTTTTGACTACGCCCGCTTCGTCGTCCAAGCCGCCGCTGCCTCCCCGACCGCCCCCGCGCCAGGCCTGCTCTTTGTCGCCCACCGCAAGGAACTCCTCGAACAAGCCCGCGACTGCTTCCGCACGCTCTTGCGCGACCCCAATTTTGGCGAACTCCTCGTCGGCGGCCAACGCCCGCAGGACTGGCGTTACCTGTTCGCCTCGGTGCAAAGTCTGGCCTCCGCCCAGCCCTGGCTGCAGCACGGCCCCACCCAGTATCCGTTCATCGTCATCGACGAAGCCCACCACAGTTCGGCCGACAGCTACCGGCCTATTTTCACGAACTACCAACCAACCGTCCTGCTCGGCCTCACCGCTACCCCTGAGCGCATGGATGGCAGCTCAATTTTACCCGACTTCGGCGGCGAATTTACCGCCGAAATCCGCCTGCCCGAGGCCCTCGAAGAAAAGCTGCTCTGCCCCTTCCACTACTTCGGCGTCACCGACCCGGTCTCGCTCGCCGACGAAAGCTTCTGGAAAGGGGGCAAATACGACGTCACCGCCCTGACTTCGGCCTACACCGGCGACGACATCCGCGCCCGCCAGCGCCTCGACGTCATCCTCACCAGCCTGCGCCGCTACCAACCCGACCTGAGCCAAGTCCGCGCGGTCGGTTTCTGCGCCAGCGTGGACCACGCCAAGTTCATGGCCGCCGCTTTTAACGAACAAGGCCTCCTGGCCGAAGTCATCGTCGGGGAAACCCCCGCCGAGGTCCGCGCCGAACGGGTGCGCGCCTTCCGCGCCGGCCGCCTGCCCTTTGTTTTCACCGTGGACGTTTTTAGCGAGGGCGTGGACGTGCCCGAAATTAACTTGGTGATGTTTCTGAGGCCCACCGAAAGCCTCACCGTCTTTTTGCAACAACTCGGCCGAGGCCTGCGCCATCACCGCGACAAGGACTGCCTGACGGTATTGGATTTTATTGGCCAAAGTCACCGCCGCTACCGCATCGACCGCAAGTTCGCCGCCCTACTGACCCGCGACCGCCAGCGCATGGATCAGGAGGTCGAGAACGACTTCCCCCACCTCCCGCCCGGCTGCAACATCCAGCTCGAACGCATCGCCCGCGAACACGTGTTGGGCAACATCCGCGAAAACCTCAAAAACCTTCGCGCCCTAGTGATCGAAAGTCTGGCAACCTTTGAACAAGATCATGGCTGCGCCCCTACGTTTGGCAACTTCGTGCGCGCCACCGAGATTTCGCCGCTGGCCCTACTCAAAACCAAGACCTGGTCGGAATGGCAGGCCCTCGCCAGCCACGGCACCCCGCCCGCCGATCCCGACCTCGACGCCTGCCGCCAAGCCCACCGCCGCGTGCTCTTGCGCACCGATCCCCGCACGCTCGCGCAACTGGCGCATTACGCATCCCCCAACGCTGAGGGCGATGACACGCAAAACCTCCTCGGCGAAACCGACGGCGTTGCCCTCCATTATCTGCTCTGGGGTAAAAAAGCAGGCGAGGTGGGAGTGCGCACTCTCGCCGAGTCGCTGGCCAAATGGCGCCGCAACACAAATGCGGTAAATGACCTGCGCGAGATCGTTGAACACGTGCAGCGCCTGCACGCCTACCCGACCACGCCAGTGCGCCTGCCCTTCGCCTGCGGCCTGCACCTGCACGCCGCCTACGGGTCGGCGGAAATCAAAGCCGCGCTTAACCTGTGCACGTTGGAAAAGTCCGGCCCAACCGGCGTGGGGGTATTTCATGCCGAGGAGCTCAAGTGCTACGTGCACCTGGTTACCTTCCGGAAGTCAGAGCAGGATTTTTCGCCCACAACCCAATATCGGGATTACCCCATCAGCCGCACCCAACTGCACTGGGAAAGCCAGTCGACCACGGCGCAGACCAGCCCCACCGGTCAAAACCTCCTGAACTTCCAAGCTCGCGGCTACACGATTTTGTTTTTCGCACGGCTGGAAAAACGCATCGAAGACGAAACCGCACCGTTCGTTTTCCTCGGACCGGCAGAGAAGATACTAAGTGCGGAAGGCAACCGACCGATTTCAATCGTCTGGGAGTTGGCCCACCCGATGCCAGCCGCCTTGTTTGAGGAGGCGCGATCGGCATGAGTTCGAGTTGCGCCACATCCCCCTTTCTCGCCGTTTCCCCGGCGGACTGGCTGTGTTTACAACGGAGCCTAGCAGAAGCATAAACATTCGCCCGATGCTCATTTCCCTTCAGTCTGCGGCCTCTTTCCTGAATGCCCACCACGCGGTGTTCGACGAACTCTGGCGGCGGCGCGAAGAGTCTTTGGCCGATACCGAATTGGTGGCGTTGATAGCGGCAACCAAGCCCGAGGCCACGCCCGCCTACTTGCTCGCGCAACTCAAGCGGATGCGGTTTTTGGTGGAAACTGATCAGCAGGCGGGCTCTTGGGAGCTGGCCGCCCCCTTTGCCCGTTGGGTCGAATACCTCCAGCAAATCGCTCAGCCCGTGTCCTCGGCCCGTGTGCAGGGGCAATTGTCAGAACTGAATCATGCGTCGGCTTCTTTTCGCTTGGCCGAAACCCGCGATGATCTGGCTACCGGTCGTGACATTCTGCGGGAAGTCCGGGCTGGGTTTCAGCGTCTGGCCGAAGACTTGGGCCAGACTCGTGTGGCCATTGCCGCCGTCGTAAGCGAAGCCAAGGGGGCGCACCGCCAGCAGGGGGCCTTGGAACGATTTCGTCGAATCAACCGACTGTGGAATGAATACCTCCTTCCCATGCTCGAATTACTCGACCCGGCCGGGCAACTGGAGGCAGTCTGTATCGCGTGGGAAACCCAACTTAACCACGCGACAGAAAAACAGTTTTTGCCTGAACGCCGTCTGGCCGAACGAATCGAGAGCGAAATGCGCATCCTGCGGGTGGCGGTGCGGCAAAGTTTTCGGGAATGCCATAACGAACTTGAGCCGCTCCACGCCCGGCTACGTCGTGATACCCTGTGGGCAGAAGGGGCGGCCCGCCTACTTAAGCAGGTCGAGGATCTTGGGGCCACCGGGGCGAATTTGGACGGGTGTCTGCCGATTTCCAATTTCCGCCTCGCTGGTCAAATGTCCTCGGCCGCCTTGGTTGCCAGTGCCGCTCGCTGGCTAGATATCAGCGAACCTCAGCCGGTGATCAATTTCGGGGGTGAGCCAACCGAGGCCAATTCGCAGGCAGTCGAAGAAATCCTCGCGGCCGTTGAGTCCATGCCCGTTGGCCGATTCCCGGTGCCGGACCTCTTGGTCTGGTTGGCCAATGAACATGGGCACCACGGCTTCCACCCCATTCTCCAAGTATTTTCCCTTATCGTGACCGACTCGCGCTACCAGGCCAGTTTTCAACTGCCGATCACGGCCTATGAGCTGGCTGGGGGCGTGGTGAGCTGCGGCTGTGTAAAACTCGAACTCCGTAAAACCGCATGAACCCGACCACCGTTAATCTACCGCAAATCGCCGCCATTTTTCGCGGCATCAAAGCCGGTCGGCATTGGGGTTTCGGCGATGCCGAATATGGTTGGGGGAATGGGGTCAAGGCCGTGCTTTGTTGGTTTTGGTCGTTCCTAACGAGCCCAACCAACAAAGCACGGACTTACCCCCTCGGACTTATCCCCTCACAGCCCACTGACCCTTGTCGGCATAGATTTACCTGGCCAATACCACAACTGCTTGCACATCGGGAATTCCATCTGAAGTGGAATTAAAGCCACCCAACGGGTTATGGAGGTGAAAATTCCTACTCGGCGGTCACAACTCCGAGGCTGCCAAGCGCAAAACGCTCGTCGGCGGCATTAACCCGCAAGGTCGCACGGAGGAGAAAATCTTTCTTTCCCGTCACCGCTGGGCTAAGGTCGATGGACTGCACATCGATCTTCCAGTTCCTGATACCCTGGGGATAGCTGTTCTGCCAAGAGTTGTCGAAACGGCCGCAGGTGGTCCAAGTGCTGCCGTCGTCGGTACTGACAGCGAACTCCACCATGCTAGAGTCGTCGAAGGCCCGGGCGGAGAAAGTGCAATACGTGGCCGCAAGGGGTTTTTCCGATGACACGCGATAAACTACCGTACCGGGTAGAAAGGCCTTTGTTGGTCGCATCACCACGTTCATGGTTTTTCCGTTGTGGGGCTCGACGTTGTGGGACGCCACCACAACATCGGTAGCCGAAACGCAGGCCTCTCGCCAGGCGTCACCGATGGACTTGGTGTAATCCTGAGTTAGCAACACGCGCGAGGGCTGGTGAATCTTCACCAAGCGTCGCGTACCACCTAGTTCAGCATAGGGCGAGTAGTCAACGGTGATAAAATCACCAGAACGTAGTGATCGCTCGATGACCGGCCATTCATAGTTACGTGCTTTTCCCTGCAAGGCCGGAGTGTTCGCCTCAGTAGTAAAATCGAATTCGTAGCGGTTGCCGTTGTCGAGTTCGATGGCGCCATTGCAGAAGGGTTGCATCGGCGACATGGGGATAACACGGGCGATGCGACCTTGATCCCGGCCGTACGAGGCTGCGATGGAGGTGACGCGCCCCTGCTCGTTGAGAGTGAGCTCCACGCGGTCAAATCGCTGAGGCTTGGCTTGGGCCTCTGGGAAGGCCTGACGTTCGGGCGTGCGAGTGATAACGACCTTGGGCTCTAGGGGTAAATTGATGGAGCTGCTACCGGCGAGCAGACCAAGATCTTGGCAATCGACCTTGATGGAAGTAGCGTTACCTTCGAGATAGCGAGCGACCAAGCGCTGTGGCAGTTTAACCGCTGCCATCGTGGGATGCACGGCTTCAGCGGAGATCTCAATTCGCCCATGGCTGGCTTTAAGTGATCCGGTGGGGTCTAGGGCTAAACGGAAACGATTGGGGGCGGGGTTTGAAAGGTTCCATGTAGAGCCCTCAGGGGCAGGCATAGAGAGACGGAACGACTGACTCGCCGCCTCGCCGTGGACCACAAACTCACAATGGTTTTCGGATATGGCCTCCACGGTGGTTATTAACACCACGTTGTCACTGGGCAAGGCGACTTCGAGGGGTAAACGCCCAAGGGGACCATGCCCCCGCACGGCAAAGCGGGCCGGCAGCATTTGGGCCAGTTCGGCGCTCAGGTGGCGTTGGGCTGTGCGGTAGCGACCTTCCGATACTAGGCGTCGCCCCTCAGCGGCGGCAGCATCATTGCCCACTTGGCGCAGGTGGCGGGACAGCATGTATTCAGCAACCGCACGTTCTTGGATCCAAAGGTTGAGGGTTCGTTGCTGGCGCATGGTGAAGTTGTTGTCGGCCATTGGTCCACCCCGGAGCGGCCACTGAGTACTAATGCGGCATTCCAAAAGAAACGCGGCATCCGAAGCATGCTCGGCGTGAAACACCAACCGAACCAATCCAGCCTTTCGGCCAACCAAAGCCGAACCTAGAGGTACTGTAGCCTTACTATTCATATACAGCTCCCAGTGGTCGGGGCAGGGAATTTGGGCGTCGGTGAGGACGGTTGCGAGCTTGAGGTCAGCTTCGGTTTCGCCTACAAATACCTCGATGCGGTTGCCGGCACCAGGAGCGATACGTCCATCTACATATAATGAAAGTGGTGCAGTAAAGGCTTCTCCGCCGTTGTCTATTCTGTAGGTGATGCTACCAGGTAGGCCGGGTTCGGTCACTGCTAGGCGTGCAACGGGGGCCATGTCGGAATTGTCACGGCACTGGGCGTGAATATGAAGGTTATCGAGGCTCACTACGCTATCGGCTGGTCCCATTTCGCGGCGCAAACTATACAAACCTTCCAGAAGAACTGGATCCACTTGGGGTGGGGCTAGGGCAGGCAGGTCGTCACAGTTGTCTGCGGCCAGAATTGTTTCGCGGATGAGTTTGGCATACTCGGGGTTGCGTTTCTGAATATCGCCGATGACAGCGGCAAACTGGAAGCCGGCATCATAGAGACAGCGCAGGGTCTCGGGAGTTTTTGCAAATGGAGCCCAGATGTTCACGTGGCCGAGCTTGCCATTGGCTTTAACATAGTCGTATTGAGCGAAGCGATCAAAGAACACCTCACCACTGCTCCAGAAACCCTCGACCATGCCAGTTTGGCCACCAAACCAGCGGCGGCACTGCATCGGCCCTTTATCGCTAGTGAAGATGGTGTGAGAATACTGGTTATCTATGGCTAGTTCCTCAGGAGGGCGTATCGTTCCGCGATCAACTACCACCGCATCGCGTGGGAATATCTGAGCATGCCAAGTTGCATAATCGCGCCAAACTCCAACGTCGTTCCTGTGCAACCAAAGTCGTTCGGCCTCGTTGAGACCATCGGCAGGATCAAGCGTGAGCCCCTCTTTGGCCGCGGCGCGGATGGTGACATCCGTTATCTCGCCGAGGGGCATGCCGAGGTCTCGGGCGTACACCACCTGCGGTGGAGTGCCATGGGCGCGCAGGATATCCACCGTATTGGCGATGGGGCCAAAGCTCTCCAGAAAGCGCTCTTTCAGCAAGTTCCGCATATACGGTTCAGCATAGGAGGACCAAAACGTACTACTCCACATGTTGGGGTAACTCGGGGAATAGGCCTTGGCGGCGGGATTGTAGACGAGGGTGCTATAGCGGATATCTGTAAAATAGCCACCTTGGCCGTCGGGACCGCCTGGAGCTCCACCCCAAGAAGGCCCGTTGAACAAAAGTTCCAGCGGCCGACCGCTATTGCCCGACTCTCGCAATCGGTCCTCGACAATCTTCTGAACCTTGGCCTTGGGCTGATTTCCAAAATTGATGTGATCCTCATATACCCCTAATGGTGAGAATGAGGTGGTTTTTTCACTGATGGCGGTGAGTGACTGGCCCATCATGGCGAGGGGACGATAGATCTTTTCCTGGGTGTCGATGTCCGTAAAAAAATTTTCATACAACCACACTTGTCCAAGGCTGAAAGGTGCGCTACCCGCATTTGTTAGGGTGATTTGCAATTGACGATCCGCAATAGCGGGAAGTTTGATAAAATAATGCACCGGACCAGCCCCCAGTTCTTCGTAGGCTCGAAAATACACATTTTGTCCATTCACGTTCACCGTATATCCGAATGCGTGGGGACGGCGATGGTGAATTTCTTGGACTTCAAGGATCAAATCCGACGAAACTTCTCTCCGAGTAAGGTTGAATTTTAGCTGACTTCCTGCACCCTGAAGGGTTCGCACGGAATGCCGACCTTTAATATCCCCTATTTCCGTTGAGAGCTCTTCACTAATAACTTGGCCTTGGGTCTTCAGGCCATGGGTTTGCTCCTCCTTGTCCTGGCCAAAATCGAGCTGGTCGGATATTAAGGAAGGCGAACCGAACATCGGCCCGACCAACAAAAATATTCCGCTAATAATACGTAAACACTTATTCATGATTCTCCTTTTTGACTTTAAAATAGTTTCTTTTGTATTGTTCCATTTGAGCTAGGAT
>JBILJE010000038.1:0-15922 GCA_044377395.1 Rariglobus sp.
GCTCTGGCACTGGCCGGCACGCCACCCACCCAGGCGGCCACCATCGACTGGCAAGCGGGGGCCAACTCCGGCGACAGCACGACTTGGAACACGACATTCCAGAACTGGAACACCGCTACGGCCACTCCTTGGGTAATCGCCGAAAATTTCGCCGCGCTAGGAAATGCGTCAGTGACCCTAGGTTCCACGGTGAGGATGACTGGCTTCAGCGGCAGCGGCTCGATTGGCGCGTCGTCCATCCAACAGCTGCGGATTGGCGGAGCAGGAGTGACCAGCACGTTCTCTGGCACGATTGGCAATAACGTCCAAGTGATTTGGGAAGCCGCCGTTCCTTCTATTCTGGACTTTTCCGGCACCAACAATAACACGGCCGCACAGTGGCTCTTCCGAAGCGCTGGAACCTTCCGCATCAGCAGCGCCAACGCCTGGCAGACGACGTCTAATGCCAAAGTGGAAGCGACCACTACAACCTTCACTTTCGAGCTGGCGGCGGCGGATCTGCGAATCAATACCACCAACCTGTTCATTAACAACTCGGGGACCGCAGGAACCCGTTTTGCGGCCCTAGGAGCCGATCGGACGGTGACCTATACCGGTGCCAACACGGGCGTTAGTGCCCCGGCTGCTATAATTAACTGGGGTGCCATTGGTCAGCGTTTCGGTGAAACCCTGGCCTTCGGCAATACCAACTCCACCGGCACGCTGATCTGGGCCAGCAACATTAACCTCAATGGCGGCGTTGCGGCCGTAACGCGCAAACTCGACGCGATCAACGGCTCGGGTGGCGCCATCGGCGGCGAAATCGCCGGCATCATCAGCGACGACGGCACCGTCAAGGCCACCTTTGAAAAAACCGGCACCGGCACCCTCGTGCTTTCTGGAGCCAACACTTACACCGGTCTCACCACGGTCACGGCCGGCACCCTCGCGATCGGCAGCAGCGGCAGTTTGGCGAGTGGGAACGACCTCACGCTCGGCGCGAGCGGTTCGGCCACCTTCGCCAACGCGGGCCAAACCCTTGGCGCAGTCAGCAACGCCAACACTGCGACCAACGCGCTTAATTTTACCGCTGCGAGCGGCACGGTGACCCTCGCCAGTCTGAGCGGCGCGGGCAGCACCCGTTTCGGCAGCAACGGCGTGGTTACCGGCGGCGTCTCGGCGGGTACGGTGACTTCGGTCGGCAATATGACCGCCAATATTTCTGGCGGCACCACGACGGTGGGCGGCTTGCTCACGGGTAATATTTCAGCGGGCACGGTGGGCGCGGGTTCGCTGAGCGCAACCACGGTGAGCGGCGGCACCACCACGATCACCGGTGCGGCGGGCATCACCACGCTTTCCAGCGGCACGACGACCGTGGGCGGCGTGGCCACAATCGGCACGCTTTCAGGCGGCACCGCCAACTTGAAAGGTGCGACGAGCGCCGTCACGACCTTGAACGGCGGCACGGTTAACTTGGGCTCCAGCACAGCGCTCACGGTGAGCGACGGCACCACCTCCGGCGCGATCACCGGCACTGGCGGCAGCCTCACGAAAACCAGCTCCGGCACGCTTACGCTTAACGGCACCACTACATTTACCGGAGCGACCACGCTCAGTGGCGGCACGCTCGCCTTCAACGCCGCCGCCGCCCTCGGCACGACCTCCGGCGTCAACCTCGCGGATACCACAACGCTCACCTACACCGGTGCGGGTTCGATCATCTTCGATCGCGACCTTGCGGTCACCAGTGGCACCGGCTTTTTACGTAACACCGGGACGGGTACACTCACGCTTTCCGGAGGCCTCAGCAAAAACGGCTCCGTACTTACCTTTGCCGAGGGTACCTTCAACGTCACCGGCGCAATCTCCGGGGCCAGCGCTAACTCGGATCTCGTGGTCGATTCGGCCACCGTGACCTTGAGCAGCGCCAACACCTACAATGGCCCAACTGTCCTGCGCAACGGGGCCACGCTCAATGCGAACATTGCCGGGGCCTTGCCCACCGCCACCCGTAGCGCGCTGGTGATGGATGACAGCGGCACAGGTTCGTCCACGCTTACTCTCGGGGCCGATCAAGTCGTCGCCGCGCTCGCGGGCGCGGCTACCTCCACCGTTGCGCTCGGCGTGCGAACGCTGACGGTGGGCACCAGCGGGGGCTCCACGACATTCTCCGGCACGCTTACCGGCTCGGGTGGGAGTTTCGTCAAAGACGGCACCAGCACCCTCATTCTGGCCGGGACTTCCACTTACACGGGGACGACCACGGTTTCCGCTGGCACGCTCATGCTTAATAAATCCGGTGGCAGCGCACTCGCCAGCACCACGTCGGTGGTAGTCGCCAGTGGTGCCACGGTCGCGCTCGGTGCCTCGAGCCAGATCAACTCCGCAGCCACGCTTACTCTCAATGGCGGCACCTTGGCCGCAAATGGGTTTAACCAAACCCTCGGCACGCTCGACCTCAACGCCGCCTCCGCGCTCAGCCTGAATGGCTCGGCCGCTCTGGTGTTTGCCAACAGTTCCGCGCTCGATTGGAACTCCGCGACGCTCTCGATTAGCAACTTTGTGGTCGGCACCAATTCGCTGAAATTCGGCACCAGCAACGGCGGGCTCACTGCTACCCAGTTGGGGCTTTTTCAATTCGTCGAATTCGGCAACGTCGCGGCGCGCATCGATGACGACGGCTTTATCGTCCCGTTGTCCACGAACTACCTCAACTCCGGCGGCACCGACCTGGTCATCGCCACGCCGATCACCGGCACCACCACGGTTAATCAATCAGGCACGGGGTCGATCACCCTGACCGGCTTAAACACCTCCAGCGGGACGGCCACGGTCACTGCTGGCACCCTAGTGATCGGCACCGCCGCCGGTGGCAAGTGGGCGGGCAACGTTACCGTCAGCGGCACCGGCACGCTCAAAGGTCGCGGCGACATTGACGGTGCGGTCATCGTCAACGCCGGTGGTAATTACAGCCCAGGCAATTCCCCAGCGATTCAGCACATCGGTGCACTCACCGTGAACTCCGGCGGCTCCGTCACGATCGAACTCGATGGCGCCACCGCCGGCACCGGCAGCGGGTTTCACGACCAGGTCATCTCAGCGGGCGCGGTCACTCTTAACGGCGGCACTTTAATCGGACAGACGATTTTCACTGGTTCGAGTGTTCCCGCCTACCTGCCGACCCTCGGCGCCGTGCACGCCGTGATCACCGGCAGCACGGTGACAGGCAAATTCGAAGGCTACACGTTCGACCCCGACGACAATGCCGCCGGCATCACCTGGCTACCTGAATACACCGCCACCGCCGTCAACCTTTACGCCGTTCCCACGAACTACGCCACGGCCGTGGCCGGCCTCAACGCCAACCAGACCCAAGTCGGCGCTGCTCTCGAATCCCTGCGTAATTCGCGCCTCAAGTTTGAACTCGACCAGCGCACCACCATGGACGACCGCGCCACCCTGTTTAACGGCCTGAAAACCCAAACCGCCGCCGGCCTGCGCACGGCCTACGACCAACTCACCCCGGAAAAACTCACTGCCTTGGCTGCTACCACCTTCCAGTCCGCCTCGATCCTCAATTCCAGCCTGCAACAGCGCAGTGCGGAATTGCGCCGCTACGGGTCGGCGTCGATCAGCCTCAACGGCGTGGCCACCCCCGCAGCCGCCGAAGATTACAGCGTGGAAACGGTTATTGAAGACGGGGTGAGTTATCAAATCGCCAAGGCCAAACCGAAAAAACGCTTCGGTTATTTTGCCTCGGCTACCGGTGCCTTTGCCGCAGTCGATGGTTCCTCAGACCGCCTCGGCTCCTTCTCGCAGACCGGTGCGGCCACCGCCGGGGTCGATTACGCGCTCAACCCCAACCAGTCGGTCGGGCTGGTGGTCAGCCAGGCGCTGGCCGACACCGATTTCGCCTCCAACAGCGGCACTGCCCGCACCACGACGAGCCGGGTTGGGGTGTTTCACGATTACCATAACGAGGGGTTTTTTGTGAACACCTCGGTTTCCGCCGGTTTTTCGGCCTATGACAGTAAGCGTAAAATCGCCTTTTTAAATCAAACCTCCAGCGGTGAAACGCAGGGCCTGAGTTACGGCGGCCAGTTGGCCACCGGTTATGATTTTAAGGTGGGCGGTTTTATTGTGGGACCGACTGCCTCGGTGGCCTACGACCATGCGCATATCAACGGCTTCGAGGAAACCGGCTCCGCCGCCGATTTGCGTGTTAGGCGCCAGAATGCGGACTCATTCATCACGAAGCTCGGGGTGCATGTGAGCCGACCCTTTGTTGCCAATAAAATCGGGTGGATTCCCGATCTGAGTCTGAGCGCCAGCCGCCAGTCGTTTAACCCCAATAGTATCACCGCTCGTTTAGCCGCTGGTGGAGATGCTTTTAGGGTCAACCCACAGACCGGTGGCAGTGAGTACATTAACCCCGGCGCGAGCCTCGCGGCGCTGTTGCCCAACGGCTGGACGGTGCGCTTGAGCTACGACGCGATACTCAACCCGCAATCCGCCGAGCACCGGGTTAACCTCAGCGTTGGCGCCGGGTTTTAGGCCTTATACATCGCGCTGTTCGCCACCATCGGCCGGCCCTTGCGCGTAAAATCACGGGGCAACGATGATGCGTACTCCGGCGGCTTCGAGTTGCGTTTTCACCGCCGGTGGGGGCTCCGCATCCGTTACAAGAGCATGCAGTCGGCGCACATGCAGCGTCACGCTGGCCGAGGAGCGTTTGAACTTTTCGGAATCCAGCAGCATCACCACCCGAGCCGCACAGCCCGCTAAGGCGCGCTTGGCCTCGATCTCCAGCGGATTGGGGTCCAGCGGCCCTCGCTCCGCATCCCAGCCGGTCGCGCTGATGAAGCACACCGATGCCTGCTGCCGTTCCAGGGCTTTCACTGCGTCTGGTCCCGTCGTATTACCCGACACGGCGCTCAACCAGCCGCCCACGACTTGGACTGGCAGGCCCGGTCGTCGAGCCCGTAGCCGCAACGCCACCGGCAGACTGTTGGTCAACACCGATACCCGCTCCTTTGGCAACTCATCCACTAGCGCGGCCACGGTCGTCCCGCCCTCCATCGCGATCACATCCCCCTCGTTGACAAAGGTCTTTACCGCCGCCACGGCGATGCGCGCTTTGGCCTGATCGGACGCCGTCAGCTTGGCCTCGAAATCCGGCTCCGCTAGGGCCCCGCCCATCGCCTGCGCTCCGCCCCTCACTCGGCGCACCAAGCCTTGCTCCGCCAACACCCGCAAATCACGCCAGACCGTCATCGACGTCACCCCAAACTCCAGGTGCAGGTCGCGCAGCCGCACGCTGCCGTTATCGCGTAACAGATTGAGGATACGTTGCTGACGGGCGGTCGTGGTCATGTAGCTATTACCGATGTTATAATGCTGTGGATTGCGTTATGTTTCGTTATGTTAAATCGACGGCATGAGAGCGCAAGCCCAGTCTGGCGGCATGGACTACTACTTAGGCATCGATGACGTAAGAAGCTCTGAATCATTTGCTTTCGAGATGGATTTAGGTTCGTCGACGATTTCGGTGGGTGTCCCTTCGGCACCGACCAGCCTTCGCCCAGCCTGAATACATTCGGAGTTTCACCACAAAGGCACGAAGGCACAAAGAACAGACAAAGGCCGGCGTCTCGGAATGAGTTGGTTTTACCCTCGTTATATATTCTCCGTGAAGCCTTTGTGCCTTCGTGCCTTTGTGGTGAAAGCCGAATCATTGAGTTTCCGGTGATTTGATTACTCACCTGGCGGCTCGATCACGGGAAGCCTGCAACCCTCTTCAAGTAACAACCCGAATCTTATTGGATAAAAATGTATTATGGAATCGGTTTTCTGTGGTTGAGCCGCAGGCAAGTAGCGCAGACTTCCAGTCTGCTTTGATGCAATCCTGGCCCGGTAATTCTGAGCAGGCTTGAAGTCTGCGCTACTTCCTGCGGCTTGCTTGATCCAAGGGGGCTTGATCCCATGATTAGGCTCATACACCGGAACCGTTCCAGTCCCTGGGCTGACCGATCAGGCGAAAGACGTGCCAGGAACGGGCGAGTACTGGTGGTACCAACGTGAATTCACGTTTGGCAAAAAAGGCAAAACTTGACGGGGTGGCACCAAAACGTCATAACGTCTGACATGAAACGAGCAACCGTGTATCTTGACGAAGACCTCCACAAAGCACTGAAGCTGAAAGCAATCGAATCGGATTCGAGCCTTTCCGATATCGTAAATCAGGCGGTTCGCTTTACTCTTGAGGAGGATTTGGACGATCTCATCGCTATTGAGGCACGGAAGAAAGAAGGCACGATGCCCTACGAAACTTTTCTAAAGGAGCTCAAGAGCCGTGGCCAAATATGAATTGGTCGTTCGGCCATCTGTTAGCAAGGATACGAAAGATATTCCCTCTAGTGACCTTATAAAGCTACTTCAGAAAATGAGGGCGCTTTGTGATGATCCTCGGCCACCCGGAAGTATCAAACTTTCGGGAATGGAGTATTACCGTGTCCGTCAAGGTGACTACAGGATCATTTATGAGATCGAGGATAATAGACTTATAGTCGTCGTTGTTAAGGTTGGTCATCGGCGTGCTATATACAGGTGAAAACTGAGTCGAATAGAAGGTAGGCGTGGATCATCCTCGGGCAGATGGAAGCCGGCCTGATCGTCGATGACCTCGTGCAAGGCGGACGGTTTAACAAAGACAAGCTGACGTCACCCCAAACTCCAGGTGCAGGTCGCACAACCGCACGCTGCTGTTCTTATCACGTAACAGATTAAGGATTCGCTGCTGACTGGCTGTCGTGGTCATGGAGTCAGTGCAGATGTTACGATCCTATGGATTGTGTTATGTTCCGTTATATTAATCGACGACGTGTGAGCGTAAGCCCAGTCTGGCGGCATGGATTACTACTTAGGCATTGATGGCGGCGGGACTTTTACGCGTGCGGTACTCGTTACAGCCAAAGGCGATGTGCACGCCACGGGAGAAGCCGGCCCGGCCAACTACCACAATGTCGGGCTCGCCACGGCAGCCGCCAATCTGCGCGCCGCAACCACCGCAGCGTGGGCCCAGCTTGGGCTTCCTTTCCAACCGGCCGCCGCCGCCTTCCTCGGTTGCGCGGGCGTCAAGTCCACCATCGACATCGCCCAGCTCACCACCGCCGCTGAAAATGCCGGTCTCGCTCCCGCCGGTGAGGTCACGGTGGCCAATGACCTCCACAACGCCCTCGCTGGCGGGCTCGCCGGTCGCCCCGGCATCGCCCTGATTGCCGGCACCGGCACCAACTGCCTCGGCCGTGACGCTTCGGGCGCGACGTTCATGTGCGGGGGTTGGGGCTGGCTGCTCGACGACGAAGGCGGTGGCATCGGCTTGGCCATTGCCGCGATGCGCGCCGTCACCCGTGCCGCCGATGGCCGTGCGCCCGCCACCCAGCTTCAGCCTGCGCTGCTGGCTTTTCTTGGACTCTCCGAGCCGAATCAACTGCTCGAGCGCCTTTACGTGCAGCCTTGGACTCCCGACCAGCTTGCCGCGTTCACTCCCGTGGTCGTGCGCCTGGCGGGGCAGGGCGACGCCACCGCCAAGGCGTTACTCGTTGAAGGTGCCGGTGCACTTGCCCGCCTCGTTCAAGGCTCGGCCAACGCACTCGATTTTCCCGCCGGTCCCGAGATCGTCATCCTCGGCGGCTGTGCGCGTTCCGGCCCCCCTTATCAGCCTATGCTCGAAGCCGCCATTCGTGCCGCGGTCCCGGGCGCACGGATCGTCGAACCCGTTTACTCCACGACCCAAGGGGCTGCGCTCAATGCCCTGCGTGTGGCCGGCATCACGCCGCTTCCCACCCTAAGTTTTCCCAAAGCCTAACCTAATAAACTCGTTATGTTGCTCTCCATTAAACCCGAAGACCTCTTCGTCGCCTACTCACTGGACTCCGCCGTTTTGGGCAACCGCCCGATGGTCAAACGTCACCTCGCCGACCTGCGTGGTTCGTTTGCCGACACCGCCGCCTATGAGGCCGCCTTGGCCCAGGGTAACCCTCTGACCTATGAGGTGTCCGCCGTCGAGCCCGCCCACGGCGATGGTCAACTTCACTACGGCTTGGGCATTCTCCATCCCGGCACGGTCGGCAACGAGTATTACCTCACCAAGGGCCACTATCACACCCACCGCCCGGCCGCAGAAATTTACATCGGGCTCAAGGGCGAGGGTGCAATGGTCTTGGAGGATGAGGCCACCGGTGAAACCCGCCTCGTCCCGCTCCGCGCCAACAGTGCTGTTTACGTGCCGGGCCACACCGCCCACCGCACCGTCAACACCGGCACCGAACCGCTCGTTTACATCGGCGTTTATCCCAGCAACGCCGGCCACGACTACGGGGCCATCGCCAAGCGTAATTTCCGCAAAATTGTCGTCCAACGCGACGGCCAGCCCGTTCTGCTGGACCGCTAAAACGCACCTCCCGCCATGTCCCACCTTGCACGTCTCGGCCTTCGCGCCGCCAATTACGATAAAACCCCCGCCGTCGCGGTGCCCGTCGCCCACGCGCACGCCTGCACCGTCGGCTGGGACGCCATTGCCGCCACTTTAAAACAGGCCGTCGCCGCTCACGCCCGCGCGGTCATCGCCGTCGAATGCTACCCGTGCGTCCATGATGACGACGTGCGCACCGAGCTGGCCCGCGTCCTTCGCCCCGCGCTCACCCTCGACGCCAAGCACGCCTTCAAATCGCCTGCGGAGGTGGACGCCCTTGTCGCCCCGTTTCTCGGCGGCGATGATCCGGTCTTCGGTTATCTCAACCAAACGCTTAATCTGCCCGATTTCCTCGACGCCTCCCGCCGCGCCGAAGTCACCGCCCAGCTCGCCGCCGCCACCTCGGGCGTAATCCTTATCGTCGGCCCCGGTGCCTCCCTGCTGGCACCCGACGCTGACGTGCTGGTTTTCGCCGACATGCCGCGCTGGGAAGGGCAACTGCGCCAGCGCCGCGCCACGGTGGACAACCTCGGGGTGCGCAACCGAGGCTTCAAAGCCTCGCTGCAATACAAGCGCAGTTTCTTCATCGATTGGCGCGTCGCCGACCGGCTCAAACAGGCGACGATGGCCCGGTGGGACTTCCTGCTCGATACCACCGAGCTCGCCCAAGCGCCCAAAATGATCACCGGCGCCGCTCACCTCGCCGGCCTCGCCGCCGCCGCCGCGCGCCCGTTCCGCGTCGTGCCGTTTTTTGATCCCGGCCCGTGGGGTGGACAGTGGATGCGTGAGGTCTGCCAATTACCCGACGGCCCGCCCAACTACGCCTGGTGCTTCGACTGCGTGCCCGAGGAAAACTCCCTGTTGTTGGAATTCGCCGGCGGAGTGCGCGTCGAGATCCCTTCCATTAACTTGGTGTTTAACCGCCCCACCGAACTCCTCGGCGAGCCGGTTTACGGCCGCTTCGGCCCGGAGTTCCCTATTCGCTTCGACTTCCTCGACACGATGGGAGGCGGCAACCTCTCCTATCAGGTTCATCCGCTCACGGAGTACGCACGTGAGCATTTCGGCCTGCCTTACACCCAGGACGAGAGTTACTACATCCTCGAAGCCCAACCCGGTGCGGTCGTTTACCTCGGCTGCAAGGACGGCACCAAGCCCGAGGAGATGTTCGCTGAACTGCGCGCCGCTCAACGTGGCGAGAAACTTTTCGATGCGGAAAAGTTCACCGGCACGTTCCCGGCCAAGACGCACGATCACTTCCTTATCCCCGCCGGCACCCTGCATTGCTCGGGCGCCAACTCCATGGTGCTCGAAATCAGCGCCACCCCCTACATTTTCACCTTCAAGCTCTGGGACTGGGCCCGCCTCGGCCTCGATGGTAAACCGCGTCCGGTGAACATCGACCGCGGCGAAAAGGTCGTGCTGTGGCATCGCGACGAATCCTACGCTCGCAAGCACCTCGTCAACCAGTTCACCCCGGTCGCCTCCGGCCCCGGCTGGCGCGAGGAACGCACCGGTCTGCACGCCGCCGAGTTCATCGAGACGCGTCGCCACTGGTTCACCGGCACAGTCGCCCACGACACCGGCGGCTCCGCCTTGGGCGGGGTCAACGTGCTCAATCTCATCCAAGGCGATGAGGCCATCGTAGAGAGCCCCATCGGAGCCTTCGCCCCGTTTGTCGTCCACTACGCCGAGACGTTTATCATCCCCGCCGCCGTCGGGGCGTACACCATTCGCCCGCACGGAGCTTCCCTTGGCCGCGAGTGCGCCACCCTGAAGGCCTTCGTCCGCACCCAGCCATGATTACAACCGCACCCCGCACCGTCGCCCCGGGTTTCGACATCCGCCCGACCTCCGATCCGCTCGGGTTCAATTACGGCCCCGGTGTCTTTGGTCCCACCTGCGAACTGCGTAAACTCGACGCCATACGCCCCAGTCTTCGCGAGCCGCACTGCGACGGCCCGGAGGTCGTTTATGCCATCGCCATGGACGTAGGCACCGAGGACCGGCGCGCCGATCTGCTCGCCCGCAACTTGCTCTTTGGTGTCGTTACCTACGCCGCCGGCCGCCTGGGCTCGGAACCCATTCGTTCACAAGGTCATATCCACGCCGTTAGCGCCAGTTGCGGTCGCTCCACCGCCGAGCTCTATGAGATCTGGTCGGGCCGCGCGGTTATTCTCATGCAGGAAAGCGCCGGGGACGACCCCGGCCGCTGCTTCGCCGTCACTGCAGGTCCCGGCGAAGTCGTTGTCGTTCCCCCCAACTGGGCCCACGCCACCATCAGCGCCGACCCGCGCCAGCCGCTCACCTTTGGCGCCTGGTGCGTGCGGGACTTTGGCTTCGACTACAAGGGCGTGCGCGCCCACGGCGGCCTCGCCTGGTTCCCAAGGCTTTCCGGTGACACCTTGGTCTGGGACTCCAACCCGCGCTACCCGACGACCACTCACTTGATCGAAAAAAGCCCCGCCACCTACCGCCAGCTCGGCCTGCGCCAAGGCGTGCCCATCTGGCAACAATACCTCGATAACCCCGACGCCGTAATGTGGGTTCCTCGTCCCGAGCGAGCCGATATTTACTGGTCCGGTTTTATTCCTTAATCCTTCAATAGTAACAGTTATCATGTCACTACCTCTTCCTGATTCCGCCAGTCTTGCCGAGCATCCACGACTCGGCACCTGCCTCAACCTGAAATCCGCACACGGCACCGCCATCGTCGCGCTCCACGGCGCCACCGTCGTTTCCTATGTGCCCGCCGGCGCCAAGGATCTGCTCTGGCTCTCGCCCGACGCCGTGGCGAGCCCGGGCAAGGCGATTCGTGGCGGCATCCCGCTCTGCGGACCCTGGTTCGGGCCGCATGCGCTGGTTGCGTCCGCCCCGATGCATGGGCTGCTGCGCACCCAGGCGTGGACCTTGCTTCGGGTTGAGGAAACCGGCGTTGGCGTCCGTGCTGAGTTCACCCTTTTGCTTCCCGCCGACCCTGGGCGCGGCTGGGTGCATACCGCCGAGGCGCTTTGCACCGTAACCCTGGAAAATGATCTGCTCGTGGAATTCACCCTTCGCAACACCGGCACCACGCCCCTCCTCGTCTCCGGTGCCTTGCACACCTATCTGGCCGTAGGCGATGTTCGTCAGGCCTCCGTCACGGGTGTCGGCGACCGCGACTACATTGATTACACCCACGGCTGGGCACGCCGTCGAGCGGTGGCCGGCGACCTGGTGCTCACCGAGGAGTCCGCACGCTTCTTTTTCACTCAAGCACCGGTCAGCTTGGTTGATCCCGTGCTCAAGCGCGCAATCCAGGTGGAGTCTTCGGGCAACGGTGCCACCGTGGTCTGGAATCCTTGGGATAAAACCGCCGCCACGATGGCTGATGTCGGTGAACGATGGCCTGAATTTATCTGCATCGAGGCGGCCAACATCCCCGAAACCGCGGTACACCTCGCCCCGGCCACCAGCCATCACCTCACGACCCGGTTATACCCTACACGTTCCGATTTTAGGCTTTAACGCAAAGGCGCAAGGACGCGAAGAAGCTCAAGGAAATCATCTCTTTGTAATACTTTCCTAACTTTGCGTCTCGGCGTCTTTGCGTTAAAAATAGTCCCGTTCGTTTAGGCTATTGGTATAGCACTTGGTTCTCTGACGAACTTGGAATGCTGTCTCAGGTTTCAGTTAGGCCGTGTAGCCCCAACGGGGCGTATTACTCTAGCCTAGGGCAACGCCCTAGGCACCATAAGGTAACGATAAAAGCCCTGAAGGGGCGGCCTAAGTCAGCTGCACCGCTAGAGCCCCTTATCCCCACACTCATCAACATCCCAACCCCCATTAATTATCATGAATGCATACGTTATTCTCATCTCCGTTGTAGCTGCTTTAGGCGGCCTGTTATTCGGGTTTGATACCGCAGTCATCTCCGGAACCATTAATTTTATCCAACCTTACTTTAAATTATCTGAAGCCCAGTTGGGATGGACGGTCAGTAGTTTGTTATTTGGCTGTATTGCGGGAGTCTTTATCGCCGGAAAAGCCGGAGACCACTACGGCCGGAAAAAAGTACTCATGCTTGCCGCCTTTTTGTTTTTTCTTTCGGCAATCGGTAGCGCAGCGGCTCATTCGCTGAGCTTCTTTATTTGTTCCCGGATAGTGGGTGGGATTGCCGTTGGCGTGGCTTCCATCTTATCCCCCATGTACATTGCGGAACTTGCACCGGCCAAATACCGGGGCGTCCTGGTTTCACTGAACCAGCTGGCCATCGTCGTGGGTATCTTGCTGGCATTTTTCAGCAACTACTTGCTGGTCGGAACCGGGGAAAATAACTGGCGCTGGATGCTATTGGTTATGGCGGCACCCGCTGTATTATTATTTTTCAGCCTGTTTTTAGTCCCGGAAAGTCCCCGTTGGTTGGTCGCCAAAAATCGAAACCAGGATGCCTTGGCTGTTTTGGTCAAAACGTCCGGAGCTGAATCGGCTAAGTCCGAACTGAAAGAAATTCAGCAAACCATGGAGAACCTTGAGGAATCGACTTTTGCCGATTTACTGGCCCCCAAAGTAAAGCCGCTTCTCTTTATAGGGATTATATTGGCCGTATTTCAACAGGTGACCGGCATTAATACCATCATGTATTATGCGCCTAAGATATTTGCCACTGTGGGCCAGAGCAATGATTCGGCTTTACTGCAAACGATACTGATCGGCGGAACCAACCTGGTTTTCACTATAGTAGCCATGGTATTGATCGACCGTTTTGGGCGTAAGCCCTTGATCGTGCTAGGCTCCGCTGGAATGACGCTGATGCTAGCCGGTTTATCCGTCCTGTTTTTCACGCATCAAACCTCCGGTGTGATCGTGCTCCTGTTTATTCTTGGCTACATCGCGTTTTTTGCAGCCTCTTTAGGGCCAGCGCTCTGGGTGTTGTCGGCCGAGCTATTTCCTAATCGACTGCGCAGTAAGGGAATGTCTGTGGCGATTATAGCGCTTTGGATTTCCTGTGCCAGTGTGACCATTGCATTTCCCCTCATGCTCGAAAAACTAAGCGGGGGACTTACGTTTCTGGTCTTTGCCCTGATCTGCCTCGCCAATTTGCTCTATGTTTTGCGTTACGTTCCCGAAACCAAAGGGAAAACGCTCGAGGAACTGGAGACGGCGTTTAGCGCACGTTGAGTGCCTGGGGTTAAGCCCCGATAGTGCGTTTTATAGTCCTTGCTTTGGCCTGCTCATACCCTTTCGACATAAAGGTGATACAAATAAATCCGTTAAACTGACAATAAACGGTTCTTCGACATTAGCTGCGACCTACTGCGGCGGAGCGCGGGCAAAGCAGAAAAGTAACGGGTCGAAAAGTAGCGCAGACTTCCAGTCTGCTCATTAGAAAAGCAGGCTGGAAGCCTGCGCTACGTCCAGCTGATCTCGGCTATAATATCCTCCCTGGCCCTGGCTTTGATTTATTTCAGAAGTGCAATCGTCTGGATTTCCAGCGGTGTGCCGTCCGCACGACTTCCGTCGATGCGAAGGGCGTCGAAGGGAAAGAGCGGCGCCGGGCCTTTGGCGAACGAGAACTGATTCCACGCGATCTCGTGCGTGCTCTCTTTAGCTCCATAATCAAGGGTCGCCACGTGTTCTACCTGGCCGGTCCCCGAACCAAAGTTCCGGACCAGGGGGATGGTGAGTTTGCCCGCTGCGGCACCGGCGTTGAGTTTGATCACCAGTCCTCGTGCGGCGGGCGCAGGGCCGCTCGCCAGATACACGCTGTTGGTGACGATTGAAAAACCGGGCTTTTCTGCATGTCCCGGCGAAACCAGCAAGGCGTCCGCTTTAAGTTCCAACTTGGCTGGACTTCCCGATCGGACATTGGGTCCGATCTGCCGCCAGGCACCGATCCCCGCTGCTTTATCCCAGATCGCGCCGCCTTCCCAGAGCGGACCGGCGGAGGTGGCGGGATCGACGCCGGCAGTCTCCAACGGCGTGCTGGATACCGTACGCCCCTTGACATCCTGCACGTTCATGAAAGCGACGCGCGCCAGCCCTGCATGGGGCGCGGCGACGGATGCCTGCCAGCCGGAGCTGGTTTTTTGCGCGGGGACCTTCACCCAATAGCGCGCGGGCCATGCCAGGTTGGCGCCGGGGCTCCAGTACAGCGTGGCACCCACTGCTTCCGGTCCGGTCTTCACGTTGTAGAGTCCCGATGATTCGTGAAGTTCGGGGGTGGGCAGATAGCTGGCTTCACGTCCGCTGGTATAGTCGATCCACCCTTTCGCCCCCAGTTTCTTTTCCGCGAAGGTGCCGTCGTTGTGATTGTAGTTCGGGCTGATACAGATCCGCTTTTCGGAAGCCAGCGCCTGGTAATTCGCCACCGCATCTCCCAGCCAAAAAAAGTAATCGTTAGCGGACAGGTTAAAGAACATCTTCGCCTGGGTGCGCCCGGCATAACTGATGGGATCAAAGGCCTTGATCCAGATGGCTTTGCGCTCGGGATCGAGCTCAAAGCGCCCCAAGCTGCTGGAGGTGTCGGCAAGATTTCCGCCGCCCAGTTCGTTAAATCCAAAGGTGATGCGGTCATCCACCCCCGCCGATAGCAGGGTGTAAAATCCGCCCATCGAGCCACCGCCGCAGCCGATCTTTTTTGTGTCGATGTCGGGTTGGGTCTCGATGAAATCGATGGCGCGGCGAATGCCCGTGACCAATCGATAGGCGGGGTTGTCTCGCAAGGAGGTCGTGAGACTCTTCATCGTCTCGAAATTGCAGCCGGCCCATTTTGACCGGAATTTGTTTTTAGCTCCGCGCCACTCGATATCAATCACCGCACATTGGTTGGTGCTGGCAAACCAAGCGCCTCTCTCCGGCCCGCCCCCGCCCGTGATTTCAATATAAGCAGGGATTTTCCCCGTCGGTTTCTCGGGCCGCGAATAATAGAAAAAAATGCGATCCTGTCCGGCTGCGCCGCTGAAGCCGTTGATATAAACGCCTTCGGTTTTATAGCCGTTTTTAATCTCCGAGAAGACGATTTCCACGTTGAGAGGCTCTTGGACGGACGGGCGATCCCAGAGGGTGGCCAGTTCTTTTTTAAGGGCCTCGGCGGAGGCGAGCCGCCCTGAAACCGGAGGTGCGGTTTTGAGCGAATCGATGTTTCCGAGCAAAGCACTATCGTCTGGCTTTGGCGCCGGCGCGGCGCTGACTAGGGAAACGCCGACAACAATGCCGGACACGATCAAGGGTGGGATCTTCATAAATCGAGGGAATGGGGCGGCAGTGCCACATGCTGGGTGGGGTGGGGGTAGTGTCACAATGTGGAACTTTAAGCCGCCTTGTGCAATCCAAGAATTCAGGGACCGTTTACCCGCGTGATGATGATTAAACCCGAACTCCTGAGTTGGCGGCGATGAGCTGGCGCAAGATGCTGGAGCAGATGATGGTGAGTGAATCCCCGAGGTGCACTAAATAGTGCTTCGAGTGGGTGAATGAACGGTCAGA
>JBILJE010000266.1:0-4372 GCA_044377395.1 Rariglobus sp.
ATGGCGATGTAGTCGGCCAGCCCGCTCTGATTGTACTCGGCGAGGCGGGTAAGCGCATGCCGTTCGCGGTAAAGCATATAGGAGCGGGCCACCTCCCAGTGGCCGGCTGCGGCGATGGATTTCTCCACGGCATCCTGCACCTGTTCAATCGTGGGGTGAGTGCCCTGCCGATAGTACAGCTCGAGCATCTTCGAAACCGCCTCGGCGATCTTGGCCGCCGCGATGAAGCGGTCGCTGTCTAACCCGAAGCAGGCCAACAGGTCGTCACGGTAGGGATTGGGGGTGTTGTTGGCAAAAACCTCGCGGAATGCCAGGGCGATGGCGCGGGTGACCTTGTTTTGGTCATAGCGAACGAGTGAGCCGTCGCGCTTGATGACTTGGCGCTCGGCGGCGGGGATGTGGCGTTGCAACAGCTTGGCGCCGTGGGCGGGCGCGGCGGGGGTTACGGGGCGGATAAAATCGGATTCGGAGGACATAGGGGAAAAAGTTCGAGGAAAGGTTTTGGGCAAATCGGCCCGAGCGTGAGGCCCAGGCCAAAGCGTGGAGTTCGTCGCGCGGCAGGCCTTGGTTTCACCAAGATAACTCGTCTACCCGCGAAATCGAGCGCCACCACATATTGGGCAAAATAAACGGTCAACCCCCACATATAGTGGAAATCAGGGTATTAACTAGGGTTCTGAGTCCATGCAGAAACCGCTCTAAAAACCCGAAGTTGGCGGCGATCCGGGGGTGGGAACCGCAGCAGAACCTGGGTTCAACCCACTGAAAGGGTCGGGGAATACCAAAATGTTGCAGGTTAATACCCAGAGCTAAATGGGTTTAGCCTTTGTTTGGATAAGGGAGGGACGACCTCCGTGTCGTCCGTGCATCGATCCAGACCACACGGAGGTGGTCCCTCCCAAAGTCTAAATTCAATGAGACGTTGGTATAAGATGGTTACCGTTGAACGCAAAACGCTCTCGCCTGCCAAAACCCTACAGAATCAGGTCTGGCTCGGTGCCAGTTTCCGTTCGTGCAGCCAGGCAAAGATCACCGGAGTCACCACGAGAATGTGCACCAGCGAGGACAACATTCCTCCGATCACCGGGGCGGCGATCGGTTGCATCACCTCGGCCCCTGTGCGCGTGCTCCAGAAGATCGGCAGCAACGAGGCCACCGTCGTCGCCACCGTCATCACCTTCGGGCGTAAGCGCAGGCGGGCACCGGCTTTGATCGCCGTAATCAATTCGGGACGGGTCAATTCGCGGCCGAGCTCTTTGCGTAACGCCACCACCGATTCCTCCAGATAAACCACCATGACCACGCCGGTCTGAATCGCGGTGCCAAACAGCGCGATGTAACCCACCCATACAGCCACGCTGAAGTTAAACCCCAGAATCGCCTGTAAAATCACGCCGCCGGTCAGCGCAAAGGGCACCGCTAGGATCACGTGCGCCGCTTCCGGCACGCTGCGGAAGGTCATCACCAGCAGAATAAAGATAATCAAAATCACCGCCGGAAACACGTAGGCCAGCGTCTCGCGGGCCCGCAACTGGTGCTCGTATTGGCCTGAATACTCGATGGTCATGCCCGGGGCCAAACTAACCCGTTGTGTTAGTTGTGATTTGATCTCGTCGACGAAGCCGCCGAGGTCACGGCCTTGCACATTGGCTTGCACGAAGACCCGCAGGCGGCCGTTTTCACTCTGAATTTCGCTCGGGCCGATCACCCGTTTGATGTCGGTGATCTGGCGCAGCGGCACCATCGGACCGGATGGCGTAGGGATCAGCAGGTCGCCCAATTTTTCCATGTCGTCGCGGTCGGCCCGGTCGAGACGGACCTGGATCGGCCAACGCTCGCGGCCTTTAATGGTGGTGCTCAAGACACTGCCGCCGAGGCCGGTTTCGACGTACTTGAACACATCGGCCACCCGCAGGCCGTAACGAGCCATCAGGTCGCGGCGGGCGACGATCTCCAAATAGGGTTTTCCCTGGACCCTCGACGGAGCCACGCCGGTGGCGCCTTGGATTTGGTTAATTACCTTTTCGATTTCGAAGGCCTTTAACTGGAGCGCGTCGAGGTCGTCGCCAAAAACCTTAACCCCAACCTGGGCGCGAATGCCGGTACTGGTCATGAGCACGCGGTTCTCGATCGGCTGGAGAAACCCAGGGACGTATCCGGGAACTTGGGTGAGGCGGTCGGTGAGTTCGGAAATGATCTGGTCCTTGGTCACTCCGGCACGCCACTGGGAAGGCGGTTTGAGCAAGATGGTGGTTTCAATCATCTCAACCGGCGCCGGGTCGGTGGCGGTGTCGGCGCGGCCGAGTTTACCGGCGACCGAGGCGACTTCGGGGTGGGCTGCAATGACCTTGTCCTGCCAGCTCATGATGCGTTTCACCTCGATGAGCGAGGTGGACGGCAGCAGCACCGGCATAAACAACAGCGAGCCTTCCTCCAGCGTCGGCATGAACTCGCTGCCGAAGCCGCTCGTCAGACGAGCGGGAAAATCCAAACCCCAACGCTCAAACGCCAAAGTGACTTTCTTGGGCAATCCGAAGGCAAGAATGCAGGCGAAGCCCAGCAGCAGCGAGGCGAGGACGAGCACGGTTTTGCGGTGGATCAGCGCCCAGTTAAGCGTGGGATCGTAAACCTTGAGCAGGCTCTTCATCAGCCAATTTTCGCTCTCGGGTTTGAACGGTCCGCGTACCAACCAGGTGCAAAAAAACGGGACGGCGGTGATCGCCAGTAGCACGGCACCGAGCAGGGCGAAGGACTTGGTGTAGGCGAGCGGGTGAAAGAGTTTACCTTCTTGGCCGGAGAGCATGAAAACCGGCACGAAGGCCAGAATGATGATCATCATCGAAAAAAACATCGGCCGGCCCACCTGGGTCGCGGCGTCCAGCGTGTGTTGAAACACCTCAGGCGGCGTGAGTCGGCGGCGCAGTTCCTCCTCGGCGCGCTCGCAGTGGCGGATGACGTTTTCGGTCATGACGATGCCGGCGTCCACCAGCACGCCGATAGAGATGGCGATGCCGGTCAGCGACATGATGTGCGAGGGGATGCCAAATTCCTTCATCAGGATAAACGCGATGAGGATCGAGGCGGGCAGCGGCAGCGTGACGATCAGGATGCTGCGGAAGTGAAATAGGAATAAAATGTGGGCGAGCGTAACCAAAATGATCTCTTCCCAAAGCGCGTGTTTGAGGGTTTCCAGGGCGCGGTCGATGAGGTCACTGCGATCGTAGAATGGCGCAATCGCCACCCCAGCGGGCAGGCCCGAGGCGAGCGCGTCGAGGCGGGTTTTGACGTCTTGGATCACCTTGTGGGCGTTTTCGCCGTAACGCATGACGACGATGCCGCCGACCACTTCGCGGCCGTCCACATCGAGCGCGCCACGGCGGAAATCGCCGCCGATGCTCACCGTAGCGACGTCGCGCAGGTACAACGGCGTACCGCCGCGCGCCATGAGCGGCAGGTTTTCCAAATCGGCCGGGGAAGTGACCAAACCGACGCCGCGCACGATGAACTCGGCGCCGTTTTCCTCCAGCGTTTTGCCGCCGACGTTGGCGTTGGAGGCGGCGACAGCGTCCATGACTTCGCCGAGCGACACGCCGAATTGTTTCAACTTCAGCGACGAGACCTCGATTTGGTATTGGCGAGTGAAGCCGCCGATAGAAGCGACCTCGGCCACACCGGGAACGGAGGCGAGTTGGTAGCGGACAAACGTGTCCTGCAACGTGCGCAAAGAGCCGAGGTCCTGTTTCCCCGAGGCGTCGTTTAAATAATACTGGTAGATCCAGCCGAGTCCGGTGGCGTCTGGGCCGAGGCGGGCAACGATGCCGATGGGCAGGAGTTCGCCGAGGGAATTGAGGCGTTCGAGGACACGGGTGCGGGCAAAGTAGTTGTCGACGTCGTCGCGGAAGATGACGGTCAAAAAGGAGAACCCGAACATCGAGGTGGCGCGCACAGTTTTGACGCCGGCGAGACCTTGGAGGGAAACGGAGAGCGGGTAAGTGATTTGGTCTTCGACCTCCTGCGGCGAGCGGCCGGGCCAGTCGGCGTAGACGATGACCTGGTTTTCAGACAGGTCGGGAATGGCGTCCACCGGCACGGTGCGCAGGGCGACCACGCCCCAGGCGCAGAGGCCGACGAGGGCGGCCACCACGAGAAAGCGGTTGCGCAGGGACCAGCGGATGATGAAGGCGATCATGACGGCTGCGCCGAATGGCCAATGGGCAGAGGGCAATGACCAATGACCAATGCGCAATGACCAATGTCCAATGGCCAATGACCAATGGCCAATGACCAAGTAACAATGATTACGGAAGAAGGGCCCGTGGAGGGGGGCTGGTGGGCTCGGGTAAGGCGGCTCATTTGGTGGTAGCGGGGTGTT